>JBGSKU010000310.1:0-1687 GCA_041741055.1 Hyphomonas sp. | reverse complement strand
CGCGCGCCGCGACTTCGCCGGCCGCACGGATGGCGCCGCTCGCCAGCAGCAGGTTTTCGGTGAGCGTCGTCTTGCCGGCGTCCGGGTGCGAGATGATGGCAAAGGTGCGCCGCCGCGCGGCTTCAGTCACATGCGACATGGGTATGGGTTCTCTCTCTGGCGGAGGCCCTATCCGATTTCACGAATGGAATGAAGGGGCTGGCTGCCCCTCAGGCGATCAGGCGGCGCGCGGCCAGATCTGGCGGATGTCAGGCTTGGCGCCTTCCGCCAGGCGGGCACGGACCGCTTCAAGGATGGATTCCGGCAGGATGGTCAGCCGGGGCTCGGCCACGCGGCCTTCGTGCACCGGGAAGAGGGCCGCATTGGCCCCCGTCTTGGCGATGATCAGGGCGGCAAGATCCGCCACCATCGCCTCATCCGGCTGGATATTCTCGTCGAGACAGGCCTGCAGCTTGTCGCGGGCGAATTCGATGGCGTCGCGGGCCCGCATCGCGTGGGCATCCTCGAACCCGAGCACGGGGCCGCGCTTCAGGAGACGCAATTCGGGCGCCTCGATCTCGGTCACAAACTCGTTCAATAGGAACAGCATCGCTGTCTCGCCCCTGTTCATCCCAGCGAATCACAAAGTGCGTTCCGGCAGTTAACGGCGGGTTACCGGGGCGCCGGTTCTTCCACCGGCTCGGTCAGGAAATGGCGACCCTGGCGGTCTTCGATCTCGACGACCCACAGGTCGCTGTCGCGTCCCCGGGCCCGGGTGAGGTAAGCATCGACGCTGGCCTCGTCGGGGCCGATGCCCTGGGCCGCGAGATTGAGGAACATCCGGTCGCCGTCGAGGCTCATCGACGGCAAGTAAGCGGCCGCAGTGCCATCGAGGCGGGCCACCTTGATCAGCACGTCGCCGCGGCTGTCATCGCCATGCTGGACCACGAAAGCGCTTGATCCGGCGACTTCCGCGCGCCGGATCAAGGCTTCAATCCACAGACGTGTGGGCAATCGGTCCATGCGCCAGATTCCCTCTTTCGGGTGCCGGGCGCAAGCCGCTTGCGGCAGGCTAGCCTTCGGTGCCGCCCATCATGCAGCCCATGCCGGCCGACATCAGCGCGCCCATCACGGCGCCCTGCTTCTCGGCGGGCAGCTCTTCCATCATCTTGTTCCCGGCCTCTTCGCCGGCCGCCATGGCGGTTGCGACGGCCTTGAAGGTCTCCTTGTCGAGGTTTTTCTCAAGGCTGTCGGCGATGCAGGTACAGTTGGCGTCAGACTCGCCGCTGTCCGTGCAGGCTTTCACCATGGCCACTTTCGGACTGCCACCACAGGCCGTCAGCGCAACCGCAGCAACGGCGGCAAATACAAACTTCTTCATTGGGCATCCCCCTCACAAATGAACGCGGACGGTCGCATGGTTTTTGCGGCAGGGAAACCGAATTTTTCCGTGCGCCGTCCGGGCGTTCGGGCGGGGTTATTCGGCGGCTTCTTCCAGCGGGGCAATGTCGGTTTCGGCGGCGTAGGGGAGTGTCACTTCGACCCGCGTGCCCTTGCCGGGTTTCGAGGCGATCTTCAGGCTGCCGCCGTGCAGTTCGGCAAACCGGCGCACCACGGACAGGCCGAGTCCGGTGCCCGGCTTCGCTCCGGTGCCCTGCGCAAAGGGTTCGGTCAGCTTCGCCAGATCGGCCCCGGCAATGCCCGCGCC
>JBGSKU010000309.1:0-5415 GCA_041741055.1 Hyphomonas sp. | reverse complement strand
GCCTATACGGCGCAACTGATCGAGGAGTTCGCCGCCGGCAAGCGCGTGCTCCTGCATGGCAGTCTCGACCTTGTGAAACTCGCCGAGGCCCACGCGCGCGGCGAAGACATTCCGCCGGAAGCTTTCGCCGCCGCCCAGGCCCCGTTGTTCGCGATGGCGGGCGGCGATGCCATCGACACGGTGGTGCTCGCCTGCACGCATTTCCCGCTTGTGCGCGGACAGCTCATCGCCTCCGCGCCGCGACCCGTATCCTACATCGATTCCGGCGCCGCCATTGCCCGCCAGACCATCCGTGTCCTGCCGAAGGATACTCATTCCGGCGGGCAGGGAGGCACAGCCAGCCTCACCAGCCCGCCGGATGAGACGGATGGCATCTCGCGCGTCCTCAGACGCTACGGGTTTCCTGAGATTCAGTTCGTGGCGTGCGAACCGAATGCCACGACTTCGGCCGTAGCCGCGCCGTAGAGCGTCGGCCAGGGGGCGTCCTGCACGATCGCGGTGTCGGCTTCACCGAAGCCGTTGAACCGGGTCGCCATCGCGCGGCCATAGGCGCCGATATTGCCGAATTCGATATAGTCGCCTTCGGTCATGCCGGCCGGCAGCCAGACCTTCTCGGCCAGCATGTCGGTCGAGTCGCAGGTCGGTCCGTACACGGTGTACTCCACCATGCGGCCCATCTTGCGGGCATCGCCCGGGATGGCACGGATCGGGAAGTCCCAGCGCTCGTGCACCGCGTCGTACAGCGATCCGTACGAGCCATCATTGATGTACAGCGTGTTACCTTTGGCGAGGTCCACGCGCACGAGAAGGCTCTCGGCCTCGGCCACCAGCGCACGGCCCGGCTCGCACCACAGTTCGGCGTTTTCCAGAACGAACATGTTATCGAACGAACGCATCACCATCGCGACATAGTCGTCCATTTCCGGCGGGGTCTTGTCGGCATAGATCGCAGGGAAGCCGCCGCCGACATCCACGATGTCCACGGTCACGCCGGCCTCGATGATGACCCGGCTGGCATCGGCCATCGCCTGCGCCCAGGCCGATGGCTTCATCGCCTGGCTACCGACATGGAACGACACGCCGACTTCGTCTGCATGACGGCGGGCGAGGCGGAGGATTTCCGCGGCTTCTTCCGGGCCAGCGCCGAACTTGTTCGCCAGCGGCAGGGCCGAGCCCTCGCAGGACACGGCGATGCGCACGAGGATCGTCAGGTCCTTCGCATGGCCGGTCGCTTCGAGGATCTTGTTCAGCTCCGCGACCGTATCGGTCACGAAGATGCGCACGCAGTGGTTCTCATAGGAGCGCTTGATCGCGTGACGCGGCTTCACGGGGTGCAGATAGGCGATCTTTGCATCCGGGAACCGGCCGCGAATCAGCTCGATTTCCTTTTCCGAGGCCGCATCGAAGCTGCGCACGCCGCCTGCCCACAGGGCGTCCAGAACGTGCGGGGCAGGGTTCGCCTTCACGGCATAGAAGGCCTGCGCCGGAAATTTCTCGACAAACCAACGCGCCGCGGCGGTCACCCGTTCCGGACGGAAGCAGTAAACCGGCAGCTCCGGCTGCAGATTGCGCACAATATTATACGGGGTCGCGTAAGTGTGCATGACACCTAACCTCCAAAGGGCTTCAAACCAGCTTTGGGCGTTAGTACAGGGGGCCCCCCTTATCGGGTTAGCCCAGATGTCCGCCACATCAATTTCGAGGGTGCAAATAGGAGATAACGCCCGGTCTTGCAAGAAGAAAATTCCGGACTCCTGCATTCTGTCGTAAAACTGTCACCTATAGTCGCAGCAACTGTCACATCTTGGGCGTATGGCAGGAGCGCGAATCCTCCGGTAAATCCGGCCAATCAGAGCGGAGAAATGAAATGATCAAGGGTTTCCTCAAGGCGGCCATGCCCGCTGCTATCCTGCTGGCAGTTGCCGCCTGCGGTCAGAGCGATCTGTCAAAACTCGAAGATGATTCGGCCTCCGGGGCCGGTCCGGTCGCTGGCGCGGCCACCGCCGAGCAGAAGATCAAGATCGTCGGCTCGTCCACCGTCGCCCCGTTCTCGCGCACCATTGCCGAGCGTTTCGGCGCCACCACGGCCTTCGGCACCCCGATCGTTGAATCGACCGGCACCGGCGGCGGTTTCAAGGCCTTCTGCAGTGGTGTGGGCCCGGACCAGCCATCGATTTCGAACGCTTCGCGTCCGATCAAGGACTCCGAGCGCAACCTCTGCGTCGCGGCCGGTGTGACCAGCATCACCGAGATCCCGCTCGGCTATGACGGCATCGTCATCGCCAACGCCAAGGAAGGCCCGGAATTCGACCTGACCAAGCAGGAACTGTACCTCGCCCTCGCCAAGGACATACCGGATGGCAAGGGCGGCTTCATGCCGAACCCCTACAAAGCCTGGAACGAAGTCGCTCCGAACCTGCCGGCCGAGCCGATCCTCGTCCTCGGTCCGCCGCCGACGTCCGGCACGCGCGACGCTTTCGTCGAACTCGGCATG
Source organism: Hyphomonas sp. (assembly GCA_041741055.1). Classification (GTDB taxonomy): domain Bacteria; phylum Pseudomonadota; class Alphaproteobacteria; order Caulobacterales; family Hyphomonadaceae; genus Hyphomonas. The sequence goes on along the minus strand of JBGSKU010000309.1, from coordinate 2,921 downwards.
GAGCTCGGCGCCCTTGAAGTGCCGGAACTCGCCGAACTGAAGAAGACCGACGAGGAAGCCTTCAAGAACTACGCCCACACGATTCGCACCGACGGCGCCTGGGTGGACTTCGGCGAGAACGACACTGCCATCGTCCAGTCGCTGGTGAAGTCGCCCGAAGCCATCGGCGTCCTCGGCTTCTCCTTCCTGGAGCAGAATGGCGACCGTGTGAAAGGCGCCCATCTCGGAGGTATCGACCCGACCTTCGAAATGATCACCTCCGGCCAGTATGGCCTGGCCCGCGTGATGTATTTCTACGTCAAGGACCAGAACCTGCCGCTGGTGCCGGGCCTCGCCGAATTCGTTATTGAATCGGTCAGCGATGGCGCCGCCGGTGAAGATGGCTACCTCGTCGAGAAGGGCCTGATCCCGCTGCACGAAACCGAACTCGCCAAGGCGCAGGATATTGCTGCTGCAATGACCAGTTCGGCCACGCCGTAAGTAGCGCACCCTGCGCGTCCGGCGCCTGCAAGGCAGGTCCCGGATGTTTCGCCCGGAGGCTCAGGTTTCCGGGGTTGTTTCCGGGGGCGGCAACGCCTCCGGCTTCACCTTTCTCCTCCGGATACGGATCTTGTGCCAGAACCGCCGGCGTTGCGGCGGGGGCAGGGGCTGCAGGTTCTCGAGGAACACTTCCGCACACGCTCGCCAGCTATACGTCTCGGCATGCGCGCGCGCCGTCTCGCGGCTCAGCGCCAGGCAGTCGACTGCGCCTTTCGCAAGGTCTCCGCCCACCGGTGTGATCGTACCGGCGCCGGAACCCGGAATCACGTCACGCGGCCCGGTCGCATCGAAGGCGGCCACCGGCGTGCCGGCCGCCATCGCTTCCAGCACCACCAGGCCGAACGTGTCGGTCAGGCTCGGGAACACGAACACATCGGCGCTCGCATAGCAGGCGGCCAGTTCGTCACCGAATTTTGCGCCCAGGAACACCACGTCCTTGTAGTTGCGCTTCAACTCTTCCATCTGTGGGCCGTCGCCGACAATCACCTTCGTGCCCGGCAGGTCCAGCCCGGCAAAGGCCTCGATGTTCTTCTCGACCGCCACCCGGCCGACATTCAGGAAGATCGGCCGCGCAAGGCCGGCGAACGGATCGCCCGGCTCGCCTTCGGCGATACGCTTCTGCGGTGTGAAGGTGTCCGTGTCGACGCCCCGGCTCCAGGCGACCAGGTTGCTGAAGCCATGGCCCGCCAGTTCTTCCATCAGAGACGGCGTCGCCACCATCACCTTGCCGGAATACTTGTGGAACCAGCGCACGAAGGAATAGCCCCAGCTCACCGGCACCGGCAGGCGCGCTGACACATATTCGGGAAACCGGGTATGATAAGCGGTCGAAAAGGGGTGTTTCTCGGTCAGGCAAACGGCCCGGCCCGCCATGCCCAGCGTGCCTTCGGTGGCGATATGCACGGCGTCCGGCTCGAACTCATGGAAGATGGTGCTGATCCGCGGCCGGCCCCACAGGCCCAGCTTGATCTCCGGATAGGTCGGCAGCGGCATGGTCATGAAGCCTGCGCCCGGATGCACGATCTCCCAGACATGGCCCATCGCCTCGGTCTCGGCGATGATGCGCTTCATGGTGCGTACGACGCCGTTGACCTGGGGGTCCCAGGCATCGGTGATCAGCATTATCCGCATCGGGACTCCATCCGTGGCCAGGCGACCGAAGGCAACATGACGGGCATGATTCGGACCGTAAAGCCCTCACCACCGCGCCCCCCGGCCCGGTCCAGCCCGTTTCGGGGTATAGGCGGCCCTGGAAACCCTGTGAAGCCGGAAGCGGCATTCCACCAGGCGCGCCTCGGCCGCCTGCGCCGGCTCAAGCGAAACATTAAGCATTTTCCGCTATCCTGGCTCGATGATACGGGCGTCTTCCCTCACCAAGCTGGACTGGTCCCCACGCGGCAAGGCGCGGGTCTTTACGCTGACGGTCCTCGGCACACTGGTCTGTATCGGTGTCGCCTTCGCCGTGGACAGCTATGATCTTGCGACCGGCAGGTGGCGCTGGGGCGCCGATCCGATCAACAATTTCGTCATCCCGGTGGTGCTGGCGCCGCCTTTCTTCTTCCTCCTGCTCGAAAAGATGCGCGAACTGGCTGTCGCCCATCACGAGCTGATGACAGTGGCCGCCACCGATAGCCTCACCTCGCTGCTGAACCGGCGCGCCTTCACGGAACTCGTCGATGGATACCTGAAACGTGTCGAAGCGTCGGAAAAGCAGGACGGGGGCGCGCTGCTCGTGATCGACGTCGACCATTTCAAATCGGTGAACGACCGGTTCGGCCATGCCAAGGGCGACGAGGCGCTCAAGCTGATCGCCGATGCCATACGCTCGACCGTGCGCGACACTGATCTCGTGGGCCGCGTCGGCGGTGAGGAATTCTGCGTCTTCATGCATGGGCAGCCGCCGGAACTTGCCGCCGAGGTGGCCGAACGGATACGCGCGGCCGTGGCCGATACGGATTTCGTGCCCGGCGATGCGCGCTACCCGCTGTCCATCAGCGTCGGCGGTGTGGCCTTCAATGGGGTTTCACCGTTCAGCGATCTCTATCGCAGCGCCGATGCCCACCTCTATCAGGCCAAGAACAACGGCCGCAACCGCGTCGAATTCCGGCTGCACGACGCCAGCAGCTCGCACGCCGTACTGCACTGAGCCCGCTTTCAGGCGCTGATTTCCCCTCGCAGATCACATCGTCCAAGGGTATTCTTGTGCTTCGCGCTTTGGTGAGGCGCAAAACTTTGCCCTTTTCCTGTGAGTTCCAAATATCCCATGCCCGATACTCTCGCTTCAGTCCCCGTTGACTGGGATGCCCTCGACGCCCTGAAATTCGCCGATGAGGAGGCCTTGCTCGAGGCCCTGCTCAAGGCCGGCATCCTGCCGGGACCGG
>JBGSKU010000308.1:0-5609 GCA_041741055.1 Hyphomonas sp. | reverse complement strand
GCCGCCACGCCGCCGCGTCCGCCGCCCGCCGCCGCCTTCGCGCGCTTCTCGGCGATCAGGTCCACGGCGCGGTTGATCCCGATGGAGAAGACTTCGGTGGGGTCCTTCAGGTTCGCATAGGTCTTGCCATGCTGGACGTACGGGCCGAACCGGCCGAAGTTCGCGAGGATCATCTCGCCATCTTCCGGGTGCGGACCAATCTCGCGCGGCAGGCTCAGCAACTCCACGGCGCGTGAAAGCGTCAGCGTGTCCGGGCTATCCGCCTTGGCGAGGCTTGCCCGTTTCGGCTTCTCGCCATTCGCCATTTCAACGTAAGGCCCGAACCGGCCGGATTTCAGCAGGATCATCTGACCCGTATCGGGGTGGATGCCGATCTCGTTGCCATCCGGGTTGATCGCGGCGCTGTCGCCGCCCTCGGACGAGAATTGCCGCGTGTACTTGCACTCCGGATGGCGCGAACAGCCGACGAAGGCGCCGAACTTGCCGAGCTTCATCGACAGTTCGCCTTCCTTGCACAGCGGGCAGAGGCGCGGGTTCTCGATCGGATTTCCGTCGGCATCCTTGCGCGGGAACACATGCGCACCGAGCGTTTCGTTCAGCGCGTCCAGCACCGCTGAAACGCGTAGGTCCTTCGTGCCGTCGATGTCGGCGGCGAACTGTTTCCAGAACTCTGCAAGAAATTCCTTCCAGTTCAGTTTGCCGTCCGAAATGACGTCCAGCTTCTCTTCGAGACCAGCCGTGAAATCATACTCCACATAGCGCGCGAAGAAGTTCTCCAGGAACGCCGTCACCAGTCGGCCCTTGTCCTCCGGCACCAGCGCCTTGCCGTCGATGCGCACATAGCCGCGGTCTTCCAGCGTCGACATGGTCGAGGCATAGGTCGACGGGCGGCCAATGCCGAGCTCTTCGAGCCGCTTCACGAGTGACGCCTCGGTATAGCGCGGCGGCGGGGTCGTGAACGACTGGTTGGCTTCGGCCTTCATAAGGTCCGCATGCTGACCTTCCGCCATCTTCGGCAGCCGGCCTTCGGCGTCGTCATCATCGTCGCCGGCATCATGGCCTTCGGTGTAGAGCTTGATGTAACCGTCGAACACCAGCACCTGGCCCGTTGCGCGCAGGCTGGCGCGCTTGTCTTTCGATGCCAGATCGATGGTCGTGCGCTCGAACAGCGCCGTTTCCATCTGCGAGGCCACCGCGCGGCGCCAGATCAGCGTGTAGAGCTTCTTCAGGTCGCCGTCGCCGTGATACTCTTCCGGGCGCAGGTTGAAGTCGGTCGGACGAACCGCCTCGTGCGCCTCCTGTGCGTTTTTGGCTTTCGACGAATACCGCCGCGTGTTTTCCGGCAGGTAGCGCGCGCCATAATTCGACTGGATCATCTGGCGGGCGGCAACATAAGCCTCCTCGGCCATATTGACGCCGTCGGTACGCATATAGGTGATGCGGCCCTCTTCGTAGAGTTTCTGCGCTGCCTGCATCGTCCGCTTCGCGCCGAAGCCAAGCTTGCGGCTGGCTTCCTGCTGCAAGGTCGAAGTGATGAACGGCGGCGGCGGGTTACGCTTCACCGGCTTCGCCTCGACGCTCGACACCGAATAGCCGCCCGTCTTGACGATTTCCAGCGCACGGTCGGCGTCGCCCTTGTTGCCCAGGGTGAACTTTTTCAGCGTCTCGCCGTCGAGGCTGTAGAGGCGCGCCGTGAAAGCGGTGCCATCGGGCGCGCGCAGCTCGCACTCGATGTTCCAGTATTCCTGCGGGCGGAACATCTCGATCTCGTTCTCGCGGTCGCAGACAATCCGCAGCGCCACCGACTGCACCCGCCCGGCCGAGCGCGAGCCCGGCAGTTTGCGCCACAGCACGGGCGAGAGATTGAAGCCGACCAGATAGTCCAGTGCCCGGCGCGCCAGGTAGGCGTCCACCAGTTCGGCATCGATCTGGCGCGGGTTTTCCATCGCGGTCGTCACCGCATTCTTGGTGATCGCGTTGAACACCACCCGCTCGACCGGCGTATCCTTCTTGAGGGCCCGGCGCTTCTTCAGCGCTTCCACGAGGTGCCAGCTGATGGCCTCGCCTTCGCGATCCGGGTCAGTCGCCAGGATCAGCGAGTCGGCATCCTTCAGTGCATTGGCGATATCGGAAATGCGCTTGGCGGACTTCGAATCCGCTTCCCACACCATCTCGAAATCATTGTCGGGATCGACCGAGCCGTTTTTCGAGGGAAGGTCCCGGATATGCCCGTAGGACGCGAGGACTTTATAGTCCTTTCCCAGGTACTTGTTGATCGTCTTGGCCTTGGCGGGCGACTCTACGACGACAAGTTTCATGCGGTTTCCCTCTTTAAGGGCGGCAGGAATGGTCCGGGCGGGGAGGCCATGTCAAGGCCGTCGCAGAGTCAGCCGTCTTCCCGGTAGGCAATGAAGGCCAGGGCCGCGAACAGCACGAACAGGGGGGGCGACCAGGCCGCAATCGGCGGCGGGGCCGCGCCTGTGGCCCCGAGGCTGGCCGAAAACTGGGTGAAGAAATAGAGGCCGACAGCGGCCAGAACGCCGGTGGCCAGAAGTCGCGATGTGCCCCCCAGGCGCTGCAGTCTGAGGCACGCGAGCGCCCCGATCAGCGACATGGCGATGAACAGGATGGGCGTCGCGGTGAGGGCATACCAGCGCATTGTGTAGCGCGAGGCATCGAGCCCGGCATTGCGCGTTTCGTGGATGAAACCGGGCAGGGCCCAGAAACCGATCGTGTTGGGCGAAGCGAACTTGTCCAGCAGTGTCACGGCGTCCAGCGTCGTCGGAATCGCCAGGTTCTTCTTCCGCTCGGGCAGCTGGTTCGGCAGGTTCTCGACCAGGTTTTCGAACTGCCAGAACCCGTCATTGAGCGTCGCGCGTTCGGCATCGATACGGCGCACGAAGGCGAAATCGCTCGTCGGCCTTCGCCCCACATACAGGCGCTGCTCCTCGATCAGCTTCACGTCCAGCAGCGTCCGGCCGGCATCCTCGACCTTGCGGGCATGGATCACGAACTGGCTGGTATCGTCGCCCTGACGCAGCCAGATGCCGGTATCCGCCACGGCCAGCGTTTCCTGCCCGATTTGCAGCAGGCGGGCGCGCTCGAACTCGAAAGATTGGGTCAGGCGCGCCGCAAAGGGGTTCAGCACCAGCGCCGAAAACAGCCCCAATCCGCCTGCCAGCACCATCACGGGGGTCAGGAACCGCCAGGCCGACAGGCCGCTCGCGCGGATGATAGACAGCTCCGAGCGGCGGTTCAGCTGCATGAAGGCCAGCATGCAGGCTGCCAGCAGCGCAAAGGGCAGGGTCTGCTCGATCAGCAGCGGCAGCTTCATCAGTGACAGGCGCAGGGCGCTGAGCAGGCTGAGGCTGACATCGCCGCCAACCGTGCGCAGCTGTTCCACGACGTCGATCAGAAGGATCGCCAGCACCAGCAGGCCGAGCACGATGGCCAGACCGGACAGGCATTGCTTCAGGATGTAGATCTGGATGCGCGACATCAGGCGAGCGCCTCACGCCGCGAGTCGAGCAGGCTGTCGCCCGGTGTTGAGCGTCCGCCGATATGGCGCCCTCGCCTGAAATAGATCCAGGAGAGTGCGCTGATGACCCCCAGCGGCACCGCCCACTGCGCTATGTTCAAAGCCGGATCGTCCGCCGCTGCGGACTGCAGCGCCAGCTGTATCACCAGCACCACCGCTGCAGCGCCGGCCGCGTAGCCGATCCGGTGGCCATAGCCCTGCCGGCTGAAGTCCCCGCCGAGGATCGCAAGGATCGCCAGCAGTGCCATCACGATGTTCAGAAGCGGCGTCGTCAGGCGGGCATTGGCTTCCGCCAGGAATGAGTCGGCTTCCTTGTTTTCAAAGTAGTTCTTCCGGTCCACGAACACGAGTTCATGGAGGTATTTGTCAGACGCCTTCAGGATCAGCTCGGAATCTTCCTTCATGAACTCGGTCAGATCGAACATGTACTGGTCGAATTCGAGGATCGAAAGTTGCTGGTTCGTGTCCAGTTGTTGGCTGAGCGCGTCGCGCAGCAGCAAAGTGGGTTTGCCCTCGACGCTCACCAGCGCTGCGCTGCGCGCCAGGATGTCCGTCGGGTAGTCCGGATCGGTCATGTCCGAGATCAGCACGCCGCGAAGCTCGCCGCCCACCTGTTCGCGTGCATAAAAGGTCAGGCGTTCCCCGTTCGTGGTGAACTGGCCGGGCCGGATCAGCGCCGCCGCAAGGTCCGCGCGCGCCATCGCCACCGCTTCGCGCATCGTTCGCTGCGCCGCCGGCTGGACCCAGAGGTTGACGCCCAGGTGCAGCACGGCGCACATCACCGCCAGGCGCATGATTGGCGAGGCAACCTGCCAGCGCGTCATCCCGGCAGCCTGTGCCACAACGATCTCGGAATCCTTGTGGATACGGTTCAGCGACCAGACCGCGCCAACGAAGATGGCCAGCGGCGTCAGCAGCGCCACCACCTGCGGTGAGCCCAGCATGACGATATAGAAATAGGTCAGCGCCGATTGGCGGTTCTCAAGAATGAGGTCCGTGCGGGACAAGCCTTGGGCCAGCAGCGCCATCATGACGAGACCGCCGACGATGATCACCACCGCCTGCAGGACCTGACGGAAGAGATGGGCCTGGATTTTAGTCATGTCCGGATGGGTGCGACACTCTATCGTGTAAAAAACAGGCAGTTAGGACGTGCGAATTCCCTTGCTAACGAGTTGCGCTTGGCGCGTCGATGCTTAGTTTCCGCTCACAACGGAGTTTCCACATATGAAGATTACATTCGCAGAAAGCGCCAAGGCCGATATCGCCGCATTCATCGTCGATGAGGGCGACAAGCTGCCGGAGGCCGCCGCCGCGCTCGACAAGGCATCTGGCGGCTTGCTTTCAGAGGCGCTGGAAGGTGGCCGGTTCGACGGCAAGACCGGCCAGCAGGCCGTGGTCGTGCTGCCGAAAGGCCTCGATGCGCGCCGCGCCGTCCTGCTCGGCGGCGGCAAGCCCAAGAAGCGAGACAGCCGCGGGCTGGAGAATATCGGCGCCAATCTGGTCAAGGCTGTTGGCTCCAGCGGCTTCAAATCGGCCTCGATCGTGGCCGGCGATGCCGAATCAGCCGCGCGCGTTGCTGTCGGTGCCAAGCTCGCTGCCTATCGTTTTGATACCTACTTCACCAAACTGAAGCCTGACCAGAAGCCGAGCCTGTCCGGCCTGACCGTTCTTTCGACCGATCCGAAAGCCGCCAAGGCCGCCTATGCGCCGCTCGATGCGGCCACCGACGGCACTTATCTGGCCCGCGACCTCGTGAACCTGCCGCCGAACGACCTCTACCCGGCCTCGTTCGCCGAGAAGATCCAGGAACTGGCTTCGCTCGGCCTCGAGGTCGAAGTCCTCGGCGAAAAGCAGATGGCCAAGCTCGGCATGGGCGCCTTGCTTAGCGTGGGACAGGGCTCGGTCAAGGAAAGCCAGCTCGGCATCATGAAATGGAACGGCGGCAAGCCGGGTGAGGATCCGGTCATCCTCGTCGGCAAGGGCGTCTGCTTCGACACCGGCGGTATCTCGCTGAAGCCGGGCCCGGGCATGGAAGAAATGCGCGGCGACATGGGCGGCGCGGCGGCCG
>JBGSKU010000307.1:0-2489 GCA_041741055.1 Hyphomonas sp. | reverse complement strand
GGGATCACGCCGCCCACGATGATCCGAGCATTCGCCGCGCCTTCGTTGCCGAGCGCGCGCTTCAGTTCCGGCACCAGCGTCAGGTGACCTGCCGCCAGTGACGAGGCTGCGACGATGTCAACGCCGGCCTTGCGCGCATCGGCTGCGGCCTCTTCCGGTGTCTGGAACAGCGGGCCGATCTCGACCTCCCAACCAAGGTCCATCAGCGCGGAGGCGACAACCTTCTGGCCCCGGTCGTGACCGTCCTGGCCCATCTTGGCGATGTAGATCTTCGGCCGGCGGCCATGCGCCTTCTCGAACTTCGCGGCGAGAGCCTGCGCATGCTCGGCCTTGTCATTGCCCTTCACGCCGCCGCCGTAAACGCCCTTGATCGAGCGGATGATGGCGCTGTGACGGCCCTGGCTGCGCTCCACCGCTTCGGAGATTTCGCCCACGGTCGCCTTTGCGCGCGCGGCGTCCACGGCCAGAGCGAGCAGGTTGCCCTTGCCGCTTGCAGCGGCTTCGGCAATCGCGTCCAGCTTCGCTTCAACTTCGGCGCCGTTGCGCTCTGCCTTCAGGCGCGCCAGCTTGTCCAGCTGCATCCGGCGCACGGCCGCGTTGTCGACCTTCAGCACAGGGACGTCTTCGTCCTCGTCCAGCAGGAACTTGTTGACGCCGACCACGGTCTGCGTGCCGCTGTCGATGCGCGCCTGCGTGTTGGCGGCGGCTTCCTCGATACGCAGTTTCGGCAGGCCTTCCTCGATGGCCTTCGCCATGCCGCCCATCACTTCGACTTCGGCGATATGCTTCAGCGCCTTTTCGGCGAGATCGTGCGTGAGGCGCTCTACATAATAGCTGCCGCCGAACAGGTCGATCGACTGGCAGGCGCCCGCTTCCTGTTGCAGCAGGATCTGCGTGTTGCGCGCGATGCGGGCGGAGAAGTCCGTCGGCAGGGCGAGGGCCTCATCGAAGCTGTTCGTGTGCAGCGATTGCGTCTGCCCGCCCGCTGCCGCGATGGCCTCCAGGCAGGTGCGGATGACATTGTTGTACACATCCTGAGCCGTCAGGCTCCAGCCCGAGGTCTGAGAATGCGTCCGCAGGCTGAGGGATTTGGAAGACTTCGGCGCAAAGTTCTCCTGCACCAGCTTCGCCCAGATCAGGCGCGCGGCGCGCATCTTGGCGACTTCCATGAAGGTGTTCATGCCAATCGCCCAGAAGAAGGAGAGCCTCGGCGCAAATGCATCCACATCCAGACCGGCGGCCACGCCCGCGCGGATATACTCGATGCCGTCGGCCAGCGTGTAGGCGAGCTCAAGGTCTGCCGTCGCGCCCGCTTCCTGCATGTGATAGCCGGAAATCGAGATCGAGTTGAACTTCGGCATCTTCTGGCTCGTATAGGCGAAGATGTCCGAAATGATCCGCATGCTGGGTTTCGGCGGATAGATATAGGTGTTGCGCACCATGAACTCTTTCAGAATGTCATTCTGAATGGTTCCAGCCAGTTTTTCCGGCGGCACGCCTTGTTCTTCGGCGGCGACGATATAGAGCGCGAGGATCGGCAGCACCGCGCCGTTCATCGTCATCGAGACAGACATCTGGTCCAGCGGAATGCCCGAAAACAGCGTGCGCATGTCATAAATGGAATCGATCGCCACGCCCGCCATGCCGACATCGCCGGACACACGCACATGATCGGAATCGTAGCCCCGGTGGGTTGCCAGATCGAACGCGACCGAAAGGCCCTTCTGCCCGGCGGCCAGGTTGCGCCGGTAGAAGGCGTTGGAATCTTCGGCCGTCGAAAAGCCCGCATACTGACGGATCGTCCAGGGCTGGTTCGTGTACATGGTCGGGTAGGGGCCCCGGCCAAACGGCGCGAGCCCCGGATAATCGTCCACGAAATCGAGGCCCGCCCGGTCCGCAGCAGTATAGGCGGTCTTCACCGCAATCCCTTCCGGCGTCGCCCAGGCTTCGCCCAGCTTCGGCTTGCCGGCCTTCACGACCGGTGTTTCCAGCGCGAGTTTCGTGAAATCAGGAAACTTGGTCATTGGGCCACTCCCAGTTCGGCCTGCGCCAGTTTCAGCAAGTGCACCACGTCCGCGCCCGCAAAGATGTTCGCATCAATGCCCGCGCCTTCATGCTTGCCCGCGAGCCAGACGCGCTGGGCGCCGGCCTTTTTCAGCGCCTCCGCGGCGCCTGCTGCCTCGGCTTCGTAATTCTTGTCGGTGCTGCACAGGATCGCAATCCGGCAACCCGATGCCTTGAACGCCGCTGCCAGTTCCGCCACCGTTTTCGGCGGCACGGGCGGCTCCTTCGAGACAATCCCGCCCGCCGCAAAGAAGTTGCGCGCGAAATCGGCCCGCGCGGTAAATTCCGCGAGGCTGCCGAGCGTCGCCAGAAACACCGCAGGCGGACGAGTCGCCTTGGCCGCCGCATCTCGCAGCGCCTCGAACGGCGCTGCAATCCGGATTGGCTTCAGGGCGTCCGCCAGAGCGTCGTCGCCCGGCGTCTGC
>JBGSKU010000306.1:0-4002 GCA_041741055.1 Hyphomonas sp. | reverse complement strand
GGCGGGGCTGGACTGGCTGTTCCGGCTGGCTTCGCAGCCCCGGCGGCTTGCCCGGCGCTACCTGATCGAGGGGCCGGCGATCTTCCGCATCTGGCGGGCCGCGCGCCACACAAACGCTTGAAGGTTACAGATTTTTGCCTTGGCACGGTCCTAATGGGGGTCGCGCCGGGGGTTAGTTTGCGCCATACTTCAGAGCCGACATGCGCAAAGGAGACGCCCATGCAGATTCAGATCACCGGTAAGCATATGGACCTGGGTGAGGCGCTGCGAGGACGGATCGAGGATGGGCTTGAAGCCGCCGTCGCCAAGTATTTCAACCGGACCGGCGAAGCCAACGTGTTCGTCTCGCAGCATGGCCCGTTCGTGGAAGTGGATTGCAACGTGCACCTGCCGTCCGGAATCGTGCTGCAATCGACCGGCCGCGCCGACGATCCCTATGCCGCGCTGGAGGTCAGCCTCGACAAGATGGAAAAACGGGTGCGCCGCTACAAGCGCCGCCTGAAAGACCACCATGCCTCGGCCCCGCAGCCCATGCCGGCGATGCCGGCCTCCGAGGCACTTATCCGTGTTTCGGATACGGAAGATTCAGAAGATGAGGGTATTGAAGCAGGTGACGCTCCCCTGACGGTTGCAGAAACGAGCGTGCAGATCCGCACAATGACTGTTTCGGAGGCAGTAATGCAGCTCGAATTGCAAGATGTCCCAGCATTAATGTTCAGGAACGCTGGCCATGACGGCCTGAATATGGTCTACCGCCGCCCCGACGGGCACATTGGCTGGGTTGACCCAGAAAACGCACCTCGCACTTGAGTGACACGGAACGGTAGATTGATGGCCACCGATTTGAGTGCCCTGCTTCATGGTGGGGTGATCATCCCCCTTCAGGACGCTTCGAGCCGCAAGCAGGCGATACATGTCCTGTGCGAAGCGCTCAGCGAGGCCACCGGGATCGGCGCGCGGGCCATCGAGGATGCCGTCATGGAGCGCGAACGGCTGGGGTCGACCGGCGTCGGCGAAGGCGTGGCGATTCCGCATGCGCGCTTGCCGGGTCTCGAAAAGCCGGTTGGCGGGTTCATGCGGCTGCTGCACGGCGTCGACTTTGAAGCCATCGATGAGCGGCCCTGCGATCTCGTCTTCATGCTGCTGGCGCCGGATGGTTCGGGCGCGGATCATCTGCGGGCGCTCGCCCAGGTGAGCCGCGTGTTCCGCCAGAGCACGGTGCGCGATGCATTGCGCAAGGCACGGACCGAAGAGGACGTGCGTGCCGTGATCTGCAAGGAATCGGTCAGCGGCTGACGCGCGGCGATTTCGCGCCGGAATGAAAAACCCCGCCATCGCTGGCGGGGTTTTTGTTTGTCGCGGAACGCGATGTTTCAGTTCGGCGTGGCTTCGGCGAAGCCCCGATCACGGAGCAGGGGCTCGATCGAAGGATCGGCGCCGCGGAAGTTGCGGTAGAGTTCGTCCGTCTCGCGCAGGCCGCCGGATTGGAAAACCCACTTCTTGAGGCTTGCGGCCAGCGCCGGATCGAAGATGTCGCCGGTTTCCTTGAACGCAGCGAAACCGTCCGAGTCCAGAATATTGGCCCAGAGGTAGGCGTAGTAGCCTGCCGAGTAACCGCCAGCGAAGATATGGCTGAAATAGTTCGTCCGGTAGCGCGGCTCGATGACTTCAGGAATGTTGTACTTCTTGAGAACTTCAAGCTCGAAGGCACGTGCGTCGGTGATCTTCGCAGCTTCTTCCGAGGACAGCATGTGCCAGCTGAGGTCGATCAGCGAGGCGGCGATGAACTCGGTGGTGGCGAAGCCCTGGTTGAACGCTGCGGCCTTGTTCATCTTGTCGACCAGGTCCTGCGGGATCGGCTCGCCGGTCTCGTAGTGATGGGCGTAGATGGCGAGCACTTCCGGCTCGATCGCCCAGTGTTCCAGGACCTGCGACGGGAATTCCGAATAGTCCGGCCCGCCGAAGGTGCCCGAGTAGGACGCGTAGCGCACGTTTGTCAGCAGGCCGTGCAGGGCGTGGCCGAACTCGTGGAACATGGTCTCAACTTCGGTGAACGCCATCAGGGTGGGTTCGCCGGCCGGAGGCTGGGTCAGGTTCAGGTTGTTGGTGATCAGTGGGCGGATGGATTTGCCGCCGATATCCGATTCCTCGCGATAGGCGCTCATCCAGGCGCCGCCCTGTTTCGACGGGCGGGCGTAGATGTCGGCCAGGAACAAGCCGAGCGACTCGCCGGTTTCCTTGTCCGTGACGTCCCAGGCTTCCACGACGGGGTTCCAGGCCTGCACATTGACCGGTGTGAACTCGATGCCGAAGAGTCTGGAAGCCACGGCGAAGGTGCCTTTGCGCACGGCGCCAGCTTCGAGATAGGGGCGCAGTGCGGATTCGTCGAACGCATATTTCTGTGCGCGGACTTTCTCCGAATAGTACCAGTAGTCTTCGCCGGAGATCGTCAGCGTATCGCCGGCAAGGGCCTGCATGTCGGCGATCTCTTCATCGGCGCGCTGAAGGCCCGGGGCCAGGACCTTTGCGAGGAAATCCATCGCCACTTCAGGCGTTTTCGCCATGCGGTTCTCGAGCACATAGTCGGCATGGCTCCGGTAGCCCATCAGCTCGGCCTTGCGGGCGCGCAGCTGGGCGATCTTGATGGCGGCCGGGCCGTTGTCATACTCGCCCGACGAGGCGCGCAGGCGGTAGCCGTCAAACAGCGCGCGGCGCAGCTCGCGGTCTTCGGCGGATTTCATGACGTCCTCGAACACGGCGCGGTCGACGCCGATCAGCCAGCGATCTTCGCCGGCAACTTTCAGCGCGTTCTTGAGATCCGGCGAGAGGCCGGCCAGGCGGCTTTCGTCGGTGACTTCGTATTTGAAGGATTTGGTGGCGTTGAGCAGGTTCTGGCCGAACTGGGTGGTCAGGGTCGACAGCTGCTCATTGATGGCGCCGACTTCGGCCTGCACGTCGGGCGAAAGACCGGCGCCGGCGCGGACGAAGTTGCGATAGGTCAGCTCGACCAGGCGCGCGTCCTGCTCATCGAGGCCGAGGCTGTCCTTGCGGTCGTAGACCGACTTCACGCGCGCAAAGAGCACGGGATTGAAGGTGACGGCGTTTCGCTCGCGCGTCAGCATTGGGTAGATTTCCGCTTCGAGGGCCTGGATCGTGTCGTTGGTGTCGGTGTTGGACAGGTTGCCGAACACGTTGAGCACCTTGTTGAGCGACTCGCCGGACACTTCGAGCGCGAGGATGGTGTTCTCGAAGGTGGGCGCTTCCGGATTGTTGACGATTGCGGCGATCTCGGCGCGCGATTCCAGCATGCCCTTGAGGATGGCGGGCTTGAAATGTTCGTCCTTGATGTCGGCAAAGGGCGGCAGTCCGTAGGGCGTGGTCCATTCGGCGCGGAAGGGGTTGCCCTCGAGTTCGGCGTCGGTGACCGTGATCTCCGGAAGAGCCGGCCGGGCGTCCTCGGCAATCTGCTCCACCGGCGCTTCGGCGGGTGTGCTGGCGCAGGCGGTCGCGGCTGCAAGGGCGAGGGCGGCAGCGCCGCCTTTCAGGGCTTCAGTCATGGTCATTTCGGATCCTCAGCAAAAGACGTTTGCAGGGGATCTAGCGGGGCTTGGCCGGGATATCCAGTGCGGCGGGCAGAGGCGGCTCAGACCGGCAGGCGCGCCACGACGCGGTGGTATTCTTCGAGCGTTTCCTCGAAGATCTGCGCGACGGGCTTCACCGCGTGGATCCGTCCGGCGACCTGACCGGTGAGGGCGATGCCGGCTTCAAGATTGCCGCCGAAATAGACGTCCTGCGTGCCGGCAAACTCGCCGAAGATGTTCGGGCTGCCTTCCTTTTCGAGGCGGGAGGTCCGCTCGGTGCGCAGGGCGCGCAGGGCAGGGCCGGGGCCGGCGCGGTTCAGGAACACGGTGTCGGTGGAATCGGCCTTCACGATGGCGTCCTTCCAGTTCGCGTGCACCGGGCTTTCCGCGGAGGACAGGATGCGCGTGCCCATCAGCACGC
>JBGSKU010000305.1:0-2694 GCA_041741055.1 Hyphomonas sp. | reverse complement strand
GCAGCCTGACATGGGCCTGCGCCGGCGCACCGCCTATGTGCTGCTCGTCATCTACAAGCATGGGCCCAGCCAGCTGTTCCAACTGGCTGGCGCGCGATGCCAGCACACACCGAGCTGCAGTGAATACGGCGCGGAATGCGTCGCGCGCCATGGCTGGTGGCCCGGTGGCTGGATGGCGCTGGCCCGGTTCATCCGGTGCCGGCCGGGGGGCAGCCATGGTTACGATCCGGCGCCCGAAACCCGGCCAGATGTTCCGTTCTGGCAGCCCTGGCGCTATGGCGACTGGACATCGGGCCCGCGGGGCATGGTTGAATCGCCGCCCGAGGCGTGACATATGGGCGCCATGAACGCAGGCTTCTTCCTCACCGGACTGACCACGCGAACTCGCCAGGGTGCATGAAGCGCCCTCGGCCCGCACGTTTGTGCGCGCCCGTTCATGCACCCGGAAAATTTCTGAAACGTCCCGGCAACAGCCCTGAAAACAGGGTGGGAATCCCGCTAAACCCGCGTTAAGCGTGGCCGCGCCAGATGCCTTTGCCGGATCACCAGAGTTCTGCCGCGTGTGCGGCCAGTCAAAGAAACGAAGACCCATGATCAACATCACGCTGCCTGATGGCTCGAAGCGAGAATATGCCGACGGGGCCTCGCCCTTCGATGTCGCCGAGAGCATCTCCAAATCGCTCGCCAAGAAAGCCATTGCCGCCCGTGTGGACGGTGAATTGCGCGACCTCAAACGCCCACTCGAGGGCGATGCCCGGGTCGAGATCGTCACGGAAAAGGATCCGGACGCGCTCGAACTGATCCGCCACGACGCCGCCCACGTGCTCGCGCAGGCCGTGCAGGCGCTCTATCCGGACACGCAGGTCACGATCGGCCCCGTGATCGAGGATGGCTTCTATTACGACTTCGCGCGGAAGGAGCCGCTCTCGACGGATGACTTCGAAAAGATCGAAGCCAAGATGCGCGAGATCGTCGATGCAGACTTTCCGATTGTTCGCGAAGTCTGGGAAAAGGATGCAGCCATAGCTGAGTTCAAGAAGATGGGCGAAGACTATAAGGCCCAGATCATCGACGACATCATCCCGCCCGGCGAGGCGATCACGTTGTATCGCCAGGGTGATTGGGTCGATCTGTGCCGCGGGCCGCACCTGCCCTCCACGGGCAAGCTGCCGAAGGCGTTCAAGCTGATGAAGCTGGCCGGTGCCTATTGGCGCGGCGACAGCAACAACGAGATGCTGCAGCGAGTCTACGGAACGGCCTGGGCCAATGAGAAGGACCTGAAGGACCACCTCCACCGTCTCGAAGAGGCCGAGAAGCGCGACCACCGCAAGCTCGGACGCCAGATGGATCTCTTCCACATGCAGGAAGAGGGCAAGGGCATGGTGTTCTGGCATGAGAAGGGCCTGACGCTGTGGCGGGTCATCGAGGCTTATGTCCGCCGCCGCCTTGAAGCGGTCGGCTATGTCGAAGTGCGCACGCCGCAGGTTCTCGACCGCACGTTCTGGGAAAAATCCGGCCACTGGGACAAGTACCGTGAGAATATGTTCATCGCCGAGACGGCAGAGGACGAAGTCCTTTCGCTGAAACCGATGAACTGCCCTGGACATGTGCAGATCTTCAAGTTTGGCCAGAAAAGCTACCGCGACCTGCCTCTGCGTATGGCCGAGTTCGGCGCCTGCCACCGCTACGAGCCGTCTGGCGCGCTACATGGTCTGATGCGCGTGCGCGCCTTCACGCAGGACGATGCGCACATCTTCTGCCGCGAAGACCAGATCGAGGAAGAGACGGCCGCGTTCATCAAGCTCGCCTCGTCGATCCACGAGGATTTCGGGCTGCAGCGCGATCACATCTCGCTCGGCACGCGCCCGGCGCAGCGCGCGGGCTCGGAAGAGTTCTGGGACAAGGCGGAAGCGCAGATGCTGAACGCGGCCCGGGCCGCAGGCGTCGAGCCGGTGGTCGCCGAAGGCGATGGCGCCTTCTATGCGCCCAAGCTCGACTTCCAGCTGAAGGATGCCATCGGCCGTTCCTGGACGTGTGGCACGATCCAGCTCGACTATGTCCTGCCCGAACGTCTCGGCGCCGAATATGTCGGTGAGGATGGCCAGAAGCACCGCCCCGTGATGCTTCACCGCGCGATCCTCGGTTCGCTCGAACGCTTCATCGGCGTGCTGATCGAGAACTATGCCGGGGCCTTCCCGATGTGGCTCTCGCCCGTCCAGGTCGTTGTGGCGGCGATTACGGATGCGGCCGGCGACTATGCCGAAGAAGCCGCCGCCGAACTGCGCAAGGCCGGGCTGCGGGTCGAGGTCGATACGCGCAACGAGACGATCAATTACAAGGTCCGCGAGCATTCGCTGCAGAAGGTCCCCGTGATTGCCGTTGTCGGCGCCCGCGAGGCGGAGGGCCGCATGCTGGCGCTGCGCCGGCTCGGCTCGAACGGTCAGGAAATCGTGTCGCTGGCCGACGCGGTCAAAAACCTCGGACACGAGGCGCTTCCGCCGGATCTGAAGCGCGCCGCTGATACGCAGCGGTGACAAGGCGCGCAGGCGGCGACTAGAGTACGGCCTGATGTCGTTCGGGCCGATTCTCGCTGCTGCCTTTGTGCTTTGGCCCGTCATGGCGGTGCTGGGCGGGCAGGGCTTTGCGCCCTTGCTGGGTCTCACCGGACTGGCCGCGCTCGCCGTGGCCCGTCCG
>JBGSKU010000304.1:0-1542 GCA_041741055.1 Hyphomonas sp. | reverse complement strand
CGCCAGCTTCGGATCCGCCCCCACCTTCGGCGCCAGTTCCCGCGCCAGCGCCGCCACGCGCTCCACCTTGTCGCCGAGCGAGCCCAGTTCTTCCTTGAACGCGATGGTTTTCAGCTTCTCGCCCATCACATCCAGCGGCGTCGACTTGTCCTTCTCCCAGAAGAAGCGCGCATCGGAGAGACGCGCTGACAGCACCCGCGCATTGCCCTCGGCAATCTTCTGCCCGCCATCGTTGGCGGTGATGTTCGCCACCACGATGAAGTTCGGCGCGAGCCTGCCCGTCTTCTTGTCGTTCGCCGCGAAATATTTCTGGTGCGTGCGCATCGACAGGGTGATCACTTCCGGCGGCAGGTCCAGGAAATCGGGATCCATCTGCCCAAGGACGACCACCGGCCATTCGGCGAGGCCGACAACCTCTTCGAGCAGGCCCCGGTCCTCGATCCATTCAAGACCCGCGTCCTTACAGACGCGCTCGATGCCCTGCAGGATCACCTCGCGGCGCGCCTCGCGCGACAGCACGACGTGCCCCGCCTGAGACAGCTGCGCCTCATAGTCCTTCCAGCCTTTGACCGTGTACGGACCACGACCGTGGACGCGGTGGCCCTCGGTGACATTGCCGCTCTTCACGCCGCCCACTTCAAACGGAATGACCTTGCCATCCAGCACACAGACAATGCGCTGCAGCGGGCGCACCCAGCGCAGGTCGCCGTCCGCCGTGCGCATCGATTTCGGCCAGTGGAAGGTCTTGATGATCTCGGGCACCGCCTCGGCAATCACGTCCGCCGCGTCCCGGCCGGGCCTCGTCAGGTAGGCGACATAGAAGTCACCCTTCTTGGGGTCGGAGACGATCTCCGCCTCGCTGATATCCTTCAGCCCTGCCCCGCGCAGGAAGCCGGCAAGCGCCTGTTCCGGCGCGCCGACTTTCGGGCCCTTCTTCTCTTCGCGCACATCGGCCGAACGGGCATTCAGCCCCTCGATCACCGCCGTCAGGCGGCGCGGGCCGGACACAGCAAACGCGGTCTTCCAGCCGAGTCCCGCCTCTTTCAGGCGCTGGGTCAACGCCGCCAACAGGTCGGCTTCCGCCTTCGCCTGCATGCGCGCGGGGATTTCCTCGGAAAAGAGTTCGAGCAGGAGTTCAGCCATGGGGCCCCACAGGCAAGGATTTCGCGTGGGTCACGGCATAGAGGCGCGCGCGCCGGGGTCAAGGGTCACACATCAAGGCCCCTTCTCCCTTTGGGAGAAGGGGTCGGGGATGAGGGGGCGCTCCGCCAGCAATCCTCGGACCAAATCTCCGGCGTATCGCCCCCTCACCCCTGCCCCTCTCCCCAACAGGGAGAGGGGTTCAAAAGCGGCGCCTAGTGGCGGCGGTCGATCCGGTCTTCGTGGCGGTCGCGGCGGCTTTCCGCCCGGTCGAGATGATCCTCGATCACGTCACGCGGACCGAAATCGATGGCCTCGTCGCGGCGGCTCTCGCGGCGGTCCACACGGTTCTCGAACCGGTCGAAGCGGTCTTCGGCATGGTCGGCGCGGCTGCCCTGCGGG
>JBGSKU010000303.1:0-2806 GCA_041741055.1 Hyphomonas sp. | reverse complement strand
CGTCTTCCAACGCCTCGAACCGGGCACAGATATCGGCCTGCAAGGCCCGGAACCACGCGCTGGCGCGGGCTTGGTGATCGGTCAGGGGCGGTGTTTTGGTGGCACTTGTCATCCCCGGACACTGGACCGGCGCGCGGCCATCTCGCAAGAGGGCTGTTGTCACATGCGCCGGAGCAGGCTAACGCGCTGGCGCAACGGGGAGGCTCGCGCGCGCAAGAAATGCCGCGCCCGCGCCTACTTGCCGCAATGTGCGGGCAGGGCAGCTTTAGTAAAGACAGGCGCTAATCGCCTCGACATCAGGGACGGAGTCACGCGTGACCGCTGAGACCACACATCCGAATACAGAGACGGTCGATGACGACCGTCGCAATTTCATTCACATCGCGACCGGCGCTGTGGCACTCGGTGGGGCGGGCTTGTTTGCCTGGGCTGCTGTGGACCAGTGGAACCCGGCTGCGGACACCAAAGCGGCCTCCGCGCTGGAAGTCGACGTGTCGAAAGTCCCGCTGGGCGGCGAGATTCGTGTGCTGATCGGCGGCAAGCCGTTCTTCATCCGCCACCGCACCGAAGCGGAGATTGCGTCAGCCGAAGCGGTCAACATTGACTCGCTGCGCGATCCGGAAACCGATGATGCGCGCCTGCGTCCCCGCGCGGACGGTACGCTGAACCGGGCCATCCTGGTCACTTCGGGCTCGTGCACGCACCTCGGTTGTGTTCCGGTTGGCCCGTCGCAGGGCAATACCGGCGATTTCGGCGGCTGGTTCTGCCCCTGCCACGGCTCGCACTACGATACGTCCGGCCGCATCCGGAAGGGTCCTGCGCCGCGCAACCTGCCCGTTCCAAATTATCGCTGGGTCTCCGACTCGGTCGTCAACATCTCCCTCTGAGAAGGACACCTTTAAATGAGCGGACATGAATCCTCCTACACGCCGAACTCGGCTTTCGAACGCTGGCTCGACAAGCGCCTGCCGATCATCCGGTTCGCGAACGACACGGCGATCAATTTCCCGACGCCGAAAAACCTGAACTACTGGTACGTCTTCGGTGCCATCCTCGCGGTCTGCCTCGCCGTTCAGATCATGACGGGCGTCATCCTCGCGATGCACTATGAGCCGAGCGTCAACGGCGCCTTCGCGTCGGTCGAGCGCATCATGCGCGACGTTCCGTATGGCTGGCTGCTGCGCAATATCCACGCCAACGGCGCCTCGATGTTCTTCTTCGCCGTCTACATCCACATGTTCCGCGGCCTCTACTACGGATCGTACAAGGCGCCGCGCGAAGTGCTGTGGATCCTTGGCTGCGTGATTTTCCTGCTGATGATTGCCACGGCCTTCCTCGGCTACATGCTGCCTTGGGGCCAGATGTCCTATCATGGCGCGAACGTGATCACGTCGCTGTTCGGTGCCATCCCGCTGGTTGGTGAAAGCCTCCAGACCTGGCTGCTCGGCGGCCCGTCGATCGGCAACCAGACGCTCCAGCGCTTCTTCTCGCTGCACTACCTGCTGCCCTTCGTGATCGCTGGCGTGGTGATCCTGCACATCTGGGCGCTGCACGTGCCGGGCAACAACAACCCGACCGGCGTTGAAGTCCAGGACGTTGAAAAGGACACGGTGCCTTTCCACCCCTACTACACGATCAAGGACGGCTTCGGGATCGCGGTCTTCCTGATCCTGTTCGCCTATTTCGTGTTCTATGCGCCGAACGCGCTGGGCCATGCCGACCAGTCGATCGAAGCGAACCCGCTGGTAACGCCGTCGCACATCGTGCCCGAGTGGTACATGCTGCCCTTCTACGCCATCCTGCGGGCCATCACGTTCGACCTTGGCCCGATCGACGCGAAGCTGCTGGGCGTGATCTTCATGTTCGCCGCCATCGCGATCCTGTTCGTGCTGCCCTGGCTCGACACGTCGAAAGTGAAGTCGATGCGCTACCGCCCGGTCGCCCGTCAGTTCTTCCTCGGCTTTGTCGCGGTCTGCCTCATGCTCGGCTGGTGCGGCGCGGCCAACCCGGACGACGCGGTGATCAAGTCGCTGCAGGGCGAATCGAGCCTGGTGGTCAGCTACACAGCGGACGGCGCACTCGCGACGTCGACCTACAAAGGCGGCGACGAAGCCTTCGAAGCGGCCAAGGCCTTCATGGAAACGCTGCCGGCTTCGGCGGCACCGAGCCTTGAAGCTGTCCCGGCGCCGACCTTCCAGTTCCGGCACCTGTCGCTGATCCTGACCTTCATGTACTTCGGCTACTTCGTGATGCTGTTCTTCATCGGCCTCGGCGAGAAGACCAAGCCCCTGCCGGAGTCGATCCACAAATCCGTGCTGCGGGCCCACAAGCCCCAGACCGGCACCGCCGTTCCGGCCGAATGAGACTGGAGAGGACAGACTCGATGAAAACCTTCCGCATCCTCGCCATCAGTTTCGCCGGGCTCGCTTTTGCGGGTCTCGCCCAGGCCGCTGGCGGCGCAAAGCACCCGCATGAGCCCGAAGGCGGTTGGCCGTTCGAAGGCGCAACCGGCCAGTACGACCTGGCCTCGGTCCAGCGCGGCTACCAAGTCTACAAGCAGGTCTGCTCGAACTGCCACTCGATGAAGCTGCTGAGCTACCGCAACCTCGGTGAAGAGGGTGGCCCGTTCTACGATCCGGCCTATCCGAACCCGAACGACAACCCGTTCGTGAAGGCACTGGCGGCCGAAAACGAGATCGTCAGCCCGACCCCGAACGATACCGGCGAGTATGACCTGCGTGCCGCAACGCCGGCAGACCGGTTCCGTTCGCCGTTCGCGAACGACGCGGCGGCCCGCGCGGCCAAT
>JBGSKU010000302.1:0-4586 GCA_041741055.1 Hyphomonas sp. | reverse complement strand
GCGGCACGCGCACGGGCGGCACGCATCAGGGTCAGTTCGCCGCGCAACCCATCCGCGCCGAGCGTCATGCACAGCTCGACCGCTTTCTCCAACACGGCGTCCGGCAGGGTCACTTGCCCGATGCTGGCGCGCGCCTCGACGACCTTCTTGCGCAGCGCCGTCGTTTTACGCGCCCATGTCTTGAGGAACGCCGCCGGGTCTCGCTCAAACCCATCCCGCCGCCGCACGATTTCCATACGTTCGGCCAGGTCGTGCGAGGTGCGCACATCCACGCAAAGTCCGAACCTGTCGAGCAGCTGCGGACGCAGGTCCCCCTCTTCCGGATTTCCACTGCCAACCAGCACAAACCGCGCGGGATGGCGCACCGACAGTCCTTCACGCTCCACGACATTTTCGCCCGAGGCGGCGACGTCCAGCAGAAGGTCGACCAGGTGGTCGTCGAGCAGGTTCACTTCGTCGATGTACAGGAAGCCCCGATGCGCCCGGGCGAGCAGCCCCGGCTCGAAACGTTTCTCGCCATTGGCGAGCGCGCGCTCCAGATCCAGCGCGCCCACGACCCTGTCCTCGGTGGCGCCCAGCGGCAGATCGACGACCGGCGCGCTGATCCTGTCGCGGGTCCGCGGGGTTTTCTGGGCGCAGGTGGTGCAAAGCGCTGCCGGAGCATCGGGGGCGCAATGATAGGGGCAGCCCTTGGTGACCTCGATCTCGGGAAGCAGCGCTGCAAGGGCGCGAATCGCAGTCGATTTGCCTGTGCCGCGGTCGCCCAGCGCGAGTACGCCACCGATCGCAGGCTCTACAGCGGACATGAGCAGCGCATCCTTGAGCGACTCCTGACCGACGATCGCGACGAAGGGGAAAATGGCCAAAGAAGCGTCCTGTCCAGCAAAAGTCCACCGAAGTTGACACCAGACTATGTCAACATCGGCCATAAGAAAAGCCGCCAGAGGAAATCCCCTGGCGGCTTTCTTTGTCGCCCGACGGCTCGCCGCGAAGGCGCGCCCGGTCAGCTCGGGTCTTTGAGATAGGCAATCACGTCCGCGCGGTCCTGCGGATTGCGCAGGCCGGGGAAGGTCATGATCGTTCCCGGAATGAACGCCTGGGGCTTTTCAAGGTAAGTGAAGAGGTTCTCTTCGGTCCAGACGATGTCCTTGTTCTTGTTGGCGTCGGAGTATTTGAAGCCTTCGACCGAGCCGGTGTGACGGCCGACAATCTGGTGGAGAGAAGGCCCGACATTGTTCTTGCCTTCCTGCACGGAGTGACAGGTCATGCATTGGGCGAACACGCGCTTGCCCTTTGCGGCATCGCCCGTGTAGGCGGCATAACCTGTTGCGCCGTCAGCAGGTGCAGCCGCCTCGGTGGGCGCCGGGGTCTCTGCAGGCGTTTCAGCGGGAGCGGCTTCCGGAGTGGCTTCGGGCGCGGCTTCAACGGGGGTTTCAGCGGCAGGTTCAGCAGCGGGTGCAGGTGCCGGCGTAGACGTCTCGGACCCTCCGCAGGCCGCGAGTACGAGCGCGAGGCCGGAGGCCATCGCGAGCGAAAGACGCTTGGTGTCAAAACGCATATTGTTCCTCCAACGGGTATTATCTGAAAGACTATAGGCCGAATGGCTCGCCCGCCAAGGGAACCGACCCGCAAATTAATCCGGAGAAAACCTGTTGCGCCAAGTGGCCAGGTCTTCCGCGTGCTCCGAAACGTAATGGCGCAGCCATGCCGCGTAGGCATCCGGCTCAGCGCGAATGTCCACTGCCAGAGCGTCCAGCGACACCCAGCGCGCCGCCTGCACTTCGTCCGGATTGAGCACGGGCGCCAGTGAAGTACAGCCGAAATAGAGGTGGGGAATCTCGTTCTCGATCATGCCATTGTCGAAATGGGCGACATAGCGGCTCTTGAACCCGAAGGTCAGCGCGACCTTCAGGCCAACCTCTTCCTCCAGCCGGCGTGCGGCGGCCGCCGCGGTCGTCTCGCCGGGGCGCGGATGTCCGCAACAGGTGTTGGCCCACATGCCGGCCGAATGGTATTTTCCCGCCGCACGCTGCTGGATCAGGCATTCGCCGGCATCGTTGAAGACGAAGATCGAGAACGCCCGGTGCAGCATCCCTTCGCGGTGGATACGCCACTTGTCGCCGACGCCCGTCCGCTGGTCGGCCTCATCGACAAGGATGACCTGTTCGAATTCGTCGCTCACGCTGCCGCCCTCCAACGCAATGAGTTAGAGCGGCCCGGCAGACGGGTCAAACGGGGTTGTGCAAGGGCGTGTGATTACTCGACGGTCCAGCCGCGCGGTGTGCGCCGGGCCTGCAGGGTGACCGGCCCGTCATTGACCCGTACCGGCGTCCGCGCCGTCTGGCGCATGGCCAGATAGCGCAGCATCAGGGCCGCGGCCGCCAGCATCAGGCCGGCAAAGGCGGTCATCATGGCCACGAGACTGGCGACGAAGATCAGGACTGCGCCGATCATCACCTGGACGAAAAAGCCAAACCCGGCGCGCAGCGACGCCAGAAGGCTGAAAGTGCGGGACGGCGGAAGTGTCTGTTCCATGAAGCCTCACGATGAGCGATCAAGATGGCGGCATCATGGCGGTCCGTCAACGCGGCGACCTGCACAATCAGATCACGATTCGCGGATGATCAATCCTGGCGCACCAGCAAGCCGCGCTCGGCCCGGATCCGGGCATAGGCTGCCGTGATCGCCGCCGCCTTGGCGTGTGCGGCGTCCTCGAACTCCCGTGGCGCGCCCATCTGGACGATCCGGTCGGGGTGGTGATCGGACATCAGCTGCCGGTAGGCGGAGCGAATATCGGTGAACTCGGCATCATGGGCCACACCGAGGATATGGTAGGGATCGTCGCGCTCCGGCCCCAGATGGCTCGCGCGGATCCGGCGGAACGTGGCGCGGTCGAAGCCGAACGCGTCCGATACGTTCTGCAGGTAGTCCATCTCGGCCTCGGTCACGACGCCGTCGGCGCCGGCGATCTGGAACAGGCCGTCGAGTACGCCTTCCAGGAGGCAGGGCCGGTCATGGTAACGTTTGCCGATGCGGCGGGCATAGGCCTCGTAGCCGCGCACCGTCTGGCGGGCGAGCGCAAAGACTCGGCGCACATTGTCCGCTTCTTCCGGCGGCGCGCGGAAGACGCGCGAAAAGGTCATGATCTCGCTGTCGCTGACCGTACCGTCGGCCGCGGCCATCTTGGCGCCCAGCCCGACCACGGCGGCAGTGAAGCCCACATCATTGGGATCCGGCGCACAGCCGTCCGCCCCGGCACTGTCGATGTCTGGCTCAGGGCCGCTGTCGAACAGGCGCCGGCCACTGTTCAGGAGAGTGGTCCACAGGCTCATTTTGGCAACTATAGCAGGCAAAGCGGTCCTTTGGACAGGACCGGATTCTCACACGCGCGTGAAGCCGCGCTAACGCAGCGATGGACGGATCAACCCGGGCAACGGACCCGCTCCGGCGGGATCAGCGCGGCCGCTCCGCGAGCATGGCCTTCAGGGACTGGATCTCCGCGCGCATCTCGACCAGCATCTTCATGATCTCGACACGCTCGATTTCCGCTTCCTCGAGCTCCTCCTCGACCTGCTCCAGCGTGCCCTCGATCGATTCACTCGACGTATGGGCCTCGTGCATGCGCCCCTCGAGGGCGGCCTCCAGCGACTCCATCTGCTCATCGAGCGCGGCCTTCTGCTCATTGGTCAGCGCCTCCACGACCAGCGCGATGAACAGGTTCAGGATGGCGAAGCTGCCCACGAAGATGAAGACGATGAAGAAGATCCAGGCATAGGGATGTCCGTCATCGGTGACCGCGCCGAGGATATCCGACCAGCCGTCCATGGTCATCAGCTGGAACAGGGTGAGGGCGGAATCCGGCAGGGCGCCGAACATGTCGTGGACCTCGGCATTCACCGTGTTGCCGTACATGTTGGTGGCCATGACCGCGCCGACATAGATGACCAGGATGATCACCGCGAGGATCGCGCCCATGCCGGGGATGGATTTCAGCAGCGCCTCGGTGATGCGCTTCATCATCGGCACGAAGCGCAACAGCCGCAGCACCCTCAGCACACGGAGCGCGCGCAGCACGGTGAAGGCGGACGCGCCCGGGATGAGCGAGATGGCGATCACGCTGAAGTCGAAGACGTTCCAGCCATCCCGGAAGAACTGCCAGCGGTACACATAAAGCTTCAGCGCGATCTCGGCGACGAAGAACCAGGTGATCGCATTGTCGAGGAATTCGAGCAGCGACACGACACCAGGCGTAAACGAGGCGCGATAGGTGAGGATGCCAAGCACGAGCGCATTGGCGATGATCAGCGCCGTGATGGTCGTGCGCATGATCGGGCGCTCAAGGAATTTTTCGACTTCAGATGTGCTGGTGTTCAGATCCAGCGTAGCGCGCGGCATGGAACAGTCCCCTCAAATTGTAACCGTCGCGGGAGGGCGCTGCCCGGCCCGCCTCGTGCGGCCCGCCGGCCGTGCTAGTCGGCTGACGTCGTTGTGTCGGACACGATCCGCCACTCACCCTCGATCTTCCGGAAGATCAGCGTGTAGAGGCCGGAGGGCGCGTCGCCGCCGCGCTCCAGGCGCCAGCGCCC
>JBGSKU010000301.1:0-3999 GCA_041741055.1 Hyphomonas sp. | reverse complement strand
GCGGCGCGCGGCGCGAAACGCTGACCCTGACGCGCGCTCTGGGACTCGCTCGCTGGACGCTCGATCAGGCGCCACAG
This sequence comes from Hyphomonas sp., assembly GCA_041741055.1. Taxonomy (GTDB): domain Bacteria; phylum Pseudomonadota; class Alphaproteobacteria; order Caulobacterales; family Hyphomonadaceae; genus Hyphomonas. Next base: position 3,922 of record JBGSKU010000301.1, on the reverse strand, counting down.
CCCCGCGGACCGATTGCGGTCGGCGCCGTCTCTGGTGCATTCTTCCTGATACGGAAGGCCGACTTCGACCAGCTGGACGGTTTCGACGAGCACTATTTCATGCATTTCGAGGATGTGGATATTTGCCGCCGGGCGTTGGAGGCAGGCGGCGCGGTGATCTATGTGCCTGGCGCCGGGGCGCTGCACTACGGGTCCACATCCGACGTGCCGTCCGCATTCGTCACCGCACACAAGGCCCGAAGCCTGTCGCGCTATCTCCGGAAGTTCGCGCGCGGCCCGGGCGAACGGCTCCTGATCGAGTTGGCGGCGCCGTTTATCGGACTCGCGATGCGTCTGCATTGACGTTTGGCGCCCCGGCCGGTGGACCGGGGCGCCTTTCAGTCACGCCTGCGCGGGCCGTTCGCTGGTTCCGTACCAATCGATGTTGCGGGTCACATACATGGTGAGGCCGATGGCAGTGAAGCTCGCCATTGCGCCGGCGATCAGGGCAAATCCTTCCGCTCGCATGAGGCTGAACAGCAGGAGGTAGATACCGGAGAGGATGACCAAGGCCTTCAGACCATAGCGCGCCGACCGGAAGACGCTCATGGCATAAGCGGATGTGAGTAGAACCGTCATGGCCGCCGCGATGGCGAAGGCCGGGTCAAAGCCAAGGCGCTCCGCGAAAGCGAGCAGAAGGAGATAGAATACGGCCTGCGCCAGGCCAACCAGGATGTATTGCGCCGGATGCGCCCGAGCGCCGCTCATCACTTCCAGCAGGAAGTAAGCCAGGAAGACGAGACCGACGAACATCGCGCAATACTTGAGCGCCCTTTCGACGCTCTGATAGGGGTTCGCCTCGCGCATGAACCGGACCGCCATTTCGCGTTGGTCAGTAGAGGTGACCTCGCCCAGATCGAGATCCGCGCCCGCGCCGGCAATGCCGCGTGCCAGATAAGCCACACGCCAGTTGGCCTCGAAGCCTGCGCCGGACTGGCCGGATGTATGCGACACCGGCATCACGCCGCCGGTGAAGCTCGGATCGGGCCAATTGCTGCTCAGGTGCACGCGCGTGTCCTTTGCGAACGGTCCGATGGCAAGGCGTTCGGCGCCGCTCAGCCGGAGCCGGGCCTTGACGAGGATGTCCTTGTCGGCGGTCTCGAGGCCATCCACCTTTGCGCCGGCCAGCGCCACCGAGGCGCGGGGCGCGATGGCAAATGCTCCGGGTTCGGAGCGGTTTGCGTCGACCGGCTCCATGGACAGGGTGCGGCCGTTGACTGTCACATTGACCGCATCCCGGATGCCGCGTGTGTCGCTTACACCTGTGAACAAGCGTGCCTCATGCCAAAGCGGGGTTGCATCGCGCGGGATTGCGCCGCGCAATGCGTCAGGGCTGAAGCGCGCGGTGAAGGCGACGTCCGCCTCGAAGACCGGCACGACATACAGGCCCCGCCGGCGTTCTTCGACTGTGACGGTGGCATCTGCGCCTCCGTCCTCGGCATAGGCGACCGCTATGCCGTAGGTTTTCAGGGCCGGCCGTTGTGGATTGGGGGCGCGTTCGAAAGGCACGGCCAGAATGGGACCCAGAAGCGATTGCGCGCCGCCGACGCCTTCAGAGACGGCGGCGGTCGCCTCGATCTGGCCCACCGTGCGTTCGTGCACGATGCCGTAGATGAACAGGGCAGGGATCGCCATCAGCAAAGCCAGGGCGCAGACGAGAATGAGTTTCAGGCCGGCCGAGCGCTGGGGAAGAAGGCCGGAAAGGTCAGGCAAGGACCGGCCTGCGGCGGAGTCCGGCGGGGGCAAGGGAGACTGTGACATGGTTCAGGTTCCGTGACGTTGAAGGATCGAGCTTCAGCGTTTGTCGGGAGACCGGGACGTGGCAGAGGCGATGCCGTGTCGGCATTGCGGGCAATCTTGAATTCTTCGGGGCGCAAAGAAAAACCCCGGCCGTTGGGCCGGGGCTTTCCTTACGCAACACATCGTGGGCGCAAGCGCTTACACGAAGCCTTTGAACTTGTCCTTGAAGCGCGAGACGCGACCGCCGCGATCAAGCGACTTGCCTTCGCCGCCGGTCCATGCCGGGTGCACTTTCGGGTCGATATCCAGCACAAGGCGGTCGCCTTCCTTGCCGTAGGTCGACTTTGTCTGATATTCCGTTCCGTCCGTCATCACGACCGTGATGAAGTGGTAATCGGGGTGACCCTGTTTTTTCATGGCCTGGGCCTCTTTCTCAGTTCTCGTAACAATCCCGGTTGGCGCCCCGGGTGCGCTGGCATGTCTCAGCCTGAAATCGAAGAGCGCCGTATAAGTGAAAGGTTCCGGCGCCGCAAGAGGCGCCTTCAGGGATTCAGCGGCTGATCCGCGGCCCATTTGGGAGTAAAGCAGCCGGATGGCCGATTCGGGCGCGCAAATCACGGACGACCGTCGAACGACCCTGCCGGATGGCGGGGAAGCAATCAGCCGGCCCAAAGGGCGAAGCCTGCGGCCTCTGGCGCTGCTGTGGCCCTATGTGCGGCGCCACTGGATCACCGTGGCTGTGGCCATGGTCTTCCTGGTGATGGCCTCGGCGGTCAGTTTGGCGATTCCGATGCTGCTGGGTCAGGCTGCTGATGCCGGGCGCCATGCGGGCGACAATCCCTCGGCGCTGCTGTCCCTGATCGACAAGGCTTTCCTTTGGGTTTTCGCCGCTGCGGTCGGATCAGGAGTGCTCGGCGCCTTCCGGTTCTACTTTGTCTCGCGGTTTGGCGAACGGATCGCGGCCGACCTGCGCCGGGATCTTTATGCCCATCTTCTGCGCCTCTCACCCGCCTATCACGCCAAGATGCGCTCGGGTGAGGCGGTCTCGCGCCTGACGGCGGACGTCACGCTGATCGAGACCTTCCTCGGCTCCTCGGCGTCCCTTGCTACGCGGACCCTGATCACGACGCTTGGCGCGCTGACCCTGATGATCGCGGTGAACTGGAAGCTGGGGCTGACGCTCGTGGCCATGCTGCCGGTCGCCGTTCTGCCGGTGATGGGCATCGGGCGGGTTATCCGCAACATGTCGAACCGGGCGCAGTCGCGCCTCGCCGAAGCCGGCGCCGAAGCGGCCGAAGCGCTCGATGCGATCGAATTGGTCCAGGCCTACGGCCGCGAGAACCGCCAATTGGCGACCTTTTCTGAGTCCATCGAAGCAACCTTCGCCGCTGCGATGCGCCGCACAGGTGCGCGCGCCCTGATGATTGTGCTGGTCTCGGTTCTGCTCTTCGGCGGGTTCACCGGCGTGCTTTGGCTCGGGGCGCGATCTGTGGCCAGCGGCGAAATGAGCTTCGGCGATCTGGCAACCATGGTCATGTATGCCGCCTATGCCGGATCCGGCTTCGGCATGCTGGCGGAAGTCTATGGCGAAGTCATGCGCGCTGCAGGCGCCGCCGACCGGGCGGCTGAAGTGCTCCGGGAGACGCCGGAGATCGCCGCGCCGGTCCATCCGCGACCCGTCAACATGGCCGGAAAGGGCGCACTTGCCTTTGACAGCGTGACTTTTCACTACGCAGACAGCGAAGCCTCCGCGCTGAAGGATTTCACACTCGACGTGAAGCCCGGCGAGTTCGTGGCGCTGGTCGGCCCCAGCGGTGCCGGCAAGACCACCGTGTTCCGCCTCGCCCTGCGCCTGTTCGATCCGCAATCCGGCCAGATCCGGCTGGATGGGGTGGCTTCCACAGAAGCCGATCCGCGCGACTGGCGTCGTCGCTTCGCCTACGCGCCCCAGGAATCAGCACTGTTCACCGGGACCGCCGCCGACAATATCCGCTTCGGCCGGGACGATGCAGACGACGCGGTCCTTGAAGCGGCGGCCCGCATGGCTGAAGCGATGGGATTCCTCGACGAGAAAGACGGCCTCGCCACCCCGCTGGGCCAGAAGGGGCGCAGCCTGTCGGGTGGCCAGCGCCAGCGCATTGCC
>JBGSKU010000300.1:0-3263 GCA_041741055.1 Hyphomonas sp. | reverse complement strand
GCTGCGGATCGCCGCATCGCCATCGTATCCGCCACGGGTTCCACCCGCATGGGCCGCGCGGTTGCGCCCGTTGTCGCCGCGCGCTTTGGCAAGACCATCCTCGAACTCGGTGGCAACAATGCTGCCATCGTCTGCCCTTCGGCCGATCTCGATCTTGCGGTGCGCGCCATCGCCTTTTCGGCGCTGGGAACAGCAGGCCAACGCTGCACCACGTTGCGCCGTCTGTTCGTGCACGACACGATTGCAGGCCAGTTGATCCCACGCCTCAAGTCCGCCTGGGCCTCCGCGAAGGTCGGCAATCCTCTCATGCCCGGTGTGCTGGTCGGTCCGCTCATCGATGCGGCAGCGGGGGAGGCCATGACGGCGGCGTTGTCTGAAGCGGCGGCAGCGGGCGGAGACGTATTTGGCGGTGAACCGGCCGAGACCGGCGGAGGCGTTTACCGCCGCCCGGCTCTGGTGGTCATGCCCGCGCAGACTGGCCCGGTGCTGCGCGAGACATTCGCACCGATCCTCTATGTGATGCGCTTCAACGAACTCGACGACGCCATCGCGCTCAACAATGCCGTCGCCGCCGGCCTCTCGTCTTCGATCTTCACAACCGACCTGCGCGAAGCCGAACGCTTCCTGTCGGCGTCCGGTTCGGATTGCGGAATCGCCAACGTCAACATCGGCACTTCCGGCGCGGAGATCGGCGGCGCCTTCGGCGGCGAAAAGGAAACCGGCGGTGGCCGCGAGTCGGGCTCTGACGCCTGGAAAGGTTACATGCGCCGCGCCACCAACACGATCAACTATTCCAGCGCGCTCCCGCTCGCACAGGGCATCCGCTTCGACACCTGAGAAAGTCCGTATCATGAGCGAACCTGAGACACGGCCCGGGATCATGCAGGTTTATGGCAGCCGGATCTCCTACTACACCGGCAAGCTCGAGACCTATCTCCGGTATCGCGGGATTCCTTACGAATTGAAGCCGACTGTTGGCAACGAGAAGAAGCTGCTGGCCGGTGCAGGTGTCGTCCAGATGCCGGTCGTTCAGCTCGCGGATGGCCGCTGGATGACGGACTCGACGCCGATGATCGCCTGGCTGGATGCCGGACAGTCTGCGCCGGGGATCTTTCCCGCCGACCCTCTGCTGAACTTCGCCGCGCTGCTGATCGAAGATTATGCCGACGAATGGCTCTGGCGGCCAGCCATGCACTATCGCTGGTCCTACCGGACGGATCGTCAGTATGCGGCGGAAACGCTCTACAATGAACTGATCAAGGGGACGCTTCCGATCCCCAGGTTCATGGCGCTGAACCGGCTGAAAGCGCGTCAGCGCGGCGGTTTCGTTCTGGGCGATGGGGTCAACGACAAATCGCGCCCTCACGCAGACCAGACCTATCTCGATGCGCTCGATGGGCTGCAGGCGATCTTCGAGATCCGGCCCTTCATCCTGGGCAATACGCCGACCATTGCCGACTTCGGCATGATGGCGCCAATGCTGCGCCATTTCGGTCAGGACCCGACACCGGCGGAAATCATGCGCAACCGGGCGCCGGCCGTCTATGAGTGGGTGGCGCGCATGTGGAACCTCAAGCCGGCAGACGGTGCGCCCGATCTGATCGATGCGGTCGACCCGTGCCTCGCGCGCTTCCTGACCGAGACCTGCGAAACCAGTCTGGCGCAGCATCGCCAGAACGCTGCCGCGTTTGGGCGCGGTAAAGCGCACTATGATCTCACGGTGCAAGGGGCCTGCTACGAGAAGGTGCCCGCGTCGCGCTACCGGGTCTGGTGCCTCGAACAGTTGCGCCGCGCTTGGTCAGGCCTCGCTGCGGACGTCCAGTCGGCGCTGCAGGCTCAATTGACTGCGCCCGAAGCCGCCATCCTGTGGGACTCAACGCCGATCAAACCGTCAAAATATGATGTCGCAAACGCAGCGCCGTTCAACAAAGCGATCAACGTTTTCGGAACCGGCGTTCCGCCGCATTGAGCCCCGAGCCAGGATCAATTCCGTAGACGGAGCGTCCGGGCGGGCACTTCACTTGCCGGGGCCGTTTCAACAGGGGTGCCGGGTACCGTTTCGGGCGTTTCTTTCGGTGCCGACAGGGCAGCCACCTTTGAGGGGGGCGGCGCGTCGGCCAACGCGTCCCAACTGCGGGCCGGCTTGATCAGGCCTTGCAGCAAGGCAACGTTCTGCTCCACGACCTTGGCAGGCGCAGCTACGCTGCTCACGGCCTTCATCTCGTCGAACTTGCCCTGCAAGCCGAGTGCGAGGGCAAGGTTTTCGGCCACCCGCGTGCCGGCATCCGGATTGGCAGCCGCCTGGCGCAGTTTCGCCTCGGCGCCGGCGAGGTCGCCGGTCAGTAGCAGGGACAGGCCGTAATTGGTCAGCGTGGTCGTGCGGTTCGGTTCGAACTGAAGCGCATGCGTGTAAGAGGTCTGCGCCAGCCCATGCTGGCCCTGCTGGTCGAAGGTCGTTCCGAGCGCGGCCCAGGCCTCGGCGCGGCCCGGATCGATTTCCGTGACCCTGTGGAACGCCCGGCCGGCATTGACGATATCGCCCGCAGACATCTGGATACGGCCCAGCAGCATCAGCGCTTCAGGACTGTCGGGGGTCACGATCAGCGCGCGCGACAGGATATCGATGGCGCGGTCCTGGCTGCCGATCTCGCGCAGGGCGCGTGCAAATTCGATCGCGATGGTCAGGTCTTCCGGGTCCTTGGTGTTTTCCTTGGCCCAGAAATTCGCACGTGTGAGCGGATCGGCGCGGTTGGCGGCGGCGCGTTCCTCGGCGGTGGCCGGTTTCATCGACTCGGCGAACGCGCGGTCAGCGTCTTTCCGGACGCTTTGCTGCGGGCTGGTCGCACAGGCCGACGCGGAGGCAGCAAGGGCAAAGGCAAGCAAGGCCAGAGACGTTTTGGCACTGGACATCATCAGGCTCCGTGTATGTATCGGCAGCATCAGATCACAGTGTCCACGACCGGGGTCAAAGTTCGGTTAACGCCGCTCAGGCCGAATTTAACCCAGACCCGGACAGGCCCGCCGACAGGAAAGCGTCCATGCACAAGAGTTTCACGACCAAGGCTTCCAGCCCCGCCCGCATCTTCCTTTTCACCACGGCTGGTTTTTCAGCGCTCGAGAACGATCCGTTCCCCGGCACCCGCGCCATTGCGGCGGCGCAAGGATTCACCGGCGGGGCAGGGCAGACCGTTCTGGTGCCCGGCGCGAACGGGCGCACCGAGTCGGTGCTGTTCGGGCTGGGCAACGGCCGAGACGCGCTCGCC
>JBGSKU010000299.1:0-20467 GCA_041741055.1 Hyphomonas sp. | reverse complement strand
AGCTGGCGCTGGCCCGCACGGCGGTGATCGCGCCGTTTGATGGCCGCGTGCGCGAACGCAGCGTGGACATCGGACAGGTGGTGGCGGCGGGCCAATCGCTGGGCAAGATCTTCGGCAACGATGTGGTGGAAGTTTCGCTTCCGCTGAAGGATGCCGAACTCGGACGTCTGGGCCTCCCGATCGCTTTCGCCAGCAGCAAGGAAAATCCCGGGCCGGAAGTGACCTTTACCGCGAATGTCGGCGGTGTGCCGCGCACCTGGAAAGGCCAGGTCGTGCGCACCGGCGCAGCGGTCAACTCGCAGACCCGCCAGATCAACGCGATCGCCGAAGTGGTGGACCCGTTCGGCAAGGCCGCCGACAATGGTGCGCCCATGGCGCCCGGCCTGTTCGTGAACGCACAGATCCAGGGCCGCAGCCTCGACAAGGTGCTGGTCGCGCCGCGCTCGGCACTGCGCGGAGAAGACAAGCTGTACATCGGCGACCCGGAGACCGGGAAACTGTCGATCCGTACCGTGAATGTCGAATTCTCCGACCGCGACGGCGCCTATTTCCATGAGGGCGCCGAACCCGGCGAGCTGGCAATCACGAGCCCGATCCAGGCCCCGTTCGACGGCATGAGCCTGACGGTGATGCAACGCCAGGAAGACGGCACGGTGAAAGTGCTGAACCCGCCGAAGAGCGCGACCAGCGGCGCAGTCAAAGCCGGAACGGAAGTCGCCAACGCCGAAACCGCCAGCGCTGACGAAGGAGCCAGCCAATGAATGGCATTGTCGCCTGGTTTGCCCGCAACTCGGTTGCGGCAAACCTGTTGATGTTCATCTTCTTTGCGGGCGGCGTGTTCGGCTATTCCGCGATGGAACGGGAAATGTTCCCGGTGGTGAAAGTGTCGGGCGCGTCTGTCTCGGTTGCCTGGACCGGCGCGAGCCCACGCGACATCGAAGACCAGATCGTGACCCGGATCGAGGAAGCGGTAGCCGATATCAACGGCCTCGACCGGATCACCTCGATTGCGAGTGAAGGCGTCGGCGTCGTCAACATCCGTGGCCGCGACGATGTCGACATGGATACCTTCCTCGACGAAGTGAAGCTGCGCGTCGATCAGATCAACAACCTGCCGCAAGCGGCCTTCGAACCGCAGGTCGAACGCTGGGAACAGCGCAACTCCTTCATGGGCCTTGCCATCAACGGCAACGTCGATGCCCGCACGCTGCGCCGGATCACCGACAAGGTGCGCGACGATGTGGCCGCCCTGCCCGGCGGTGAACTCGCCCAGATGCAGGGCACGCTGGACGAGCAGGTGAGCATTGAAGTTTCCGAAGAGGCGCTGCGCCGGTTCGGTCTCAGCCTTTCGGACGTGGCCAACGCCGTGCGTCAGACCTCTCTCAACTCGTCCGGCGGCCGTATCGAGTCGCCGGTGGGGGATGTCTCGCTCACGGCGCGCAACCTCGCCGATACGGCCGACCAGTTCGGCCAGATCATCATCCGTCAGACCACCGATGAAGGCACCGTCCGAGTAGCGGATGTCGCGACCGTGATCGACGGCTTCGTCAGCGACAAGCTGCGCGCGAGCTTCAACGGGCGCACCACCGCTTTCGTGATGATCCCCGAGCCCGACAAGATGGACATCACGCGGTATGCCGAAGGCGTGCGCGATTACGTCAAACGCGCCAATGACCATACATCCGGCCTGCTGCCGGAAGGCGTGAGCATCGGCATTCTCTGGGACGATTCCGAAGCCTTTCAGGCCCGTATGGACCTGATCACCTCTTCGGCCCTGTCCGGCGCGCTGCTGGTGATGCTGGTGCTGTTGCTGTTCCTGCGCCCGGTCGTCGCCTTCTGGGTGACCTGCGGAATCTTCACCGCCTTCGCGGGCAGTATCCTGCTATTTCCCGCGCTCGGCGTTTCCTGGAATATCCTGTCCACCTTCGCCGTGCTGCTGGTGATCGGCGTGATCGTGGACGATGCCATCGTCGTCGGCGAGAATATCCACAAGGAAGTGGAGAGCGGACGGCGCGACGGGCTGGATGCGGCAATTGTCGGCACCCAGCTGATGCTGAAACCGATCGTCTTCGGCGTGCTGACAACCGTGATCGCGTTCCTGCCCTGGGCCTTCGTCACCGGGCCGACGCGGATGTTCACGCAGCAGATCAGCTTCGTCGTTGTCGTGTCGCTGCTCATCTCGATTGTCGAATGCCTGCTGATCCTGCCGGCGCACCTTTCGCACATGAAGAAGCAGAAGTTCGAAGGGCCCACCGGCAAACTGATGGTGTTCCAGCGGCGGATTGCCGATAGCCTGCTCTGGTTTGCAGACCACATCTACCGGCCTGTGCTGGAGATGGCGATCAAGTTCCGCTACGCGACGGTCGCCTTCTTCTTCTCCCTGTTCTCCATCGCGATGGCCCTGCAATCCAGCGGCATCGTGCCTTTCCAGTTCATGCCAGAAATCGAGGCCGACCTGATCCAGGTCAGCATCCAGATGCCGGACGGCACGCCGTTCGAGCGCGTCGTGGAAGTGCGCGACCAACTTCAAGCCGGTGTCGATGCCGCGAAGGCCGAAACCGCGAAGCTGCATCCGGAGATTTCTGGCGGCCTGATCCGCGATGCCTCCATCGTTGCCAGCGGCACGGCCGTGCGCTCCTGGATCAGTCTGGTGCCGCCCGAAGACCGGCCGGATGATGTGACGTCGAAAGACCTGGCCGAGGCGCTACGCCGGAATACCGGCGAAATCCAGGACGCCGAGGAAATCAATTTCGACTTCACCTTCAACCGACCGGACACGGGCGTGACATTTGCGCTGAGCCATCCGGATCTCGACCGGCTGCGCGCCGCCGCAGATTATGTGAAGGCCCACCTGGCAGCCTATTCGGAAGCCTACGACATTTCCGACAATCTCTCGTCGGCGGCTGAGGAAATCCAGATCTCGCTGAAGCCGGGCGCAGAAACGCTTGGCATCACGCTGGCCGACGTGTCGAACCAGTTGCGTCAGGCTTATTTCGGCGAACTCGCCCAGCGCCTTCCCCGCGATGGCCAGGACGTGGAAGTGCGTGTCCGCCTGCCGCAGGAAGCGCGCGACGACCTCGACAGCCTCGGATCCATCCGTATCCGTACGATCGACGGGCGCGAGATTCCGGTGACGCAGGTGGCGGACTTCGAGTTCGCACCGGGCATCAATCGCATCGTGCGCCGCAACCGCGTCCGGTCCGTCTCGGTGTCTGCCGAAGTGCTGGGTGAAGGCGGCCGCGCGCGCATCATGGACGCTATGGAGAAAGACTTCTGGCCACAGTTCAAGCAGGAATTCCCGGACGTCGTGCGCGGCGAGGCGGGCGGTTTCGAGCAGGAACAGGAATTCTTCGCTGAAATCCAGCGGCTGCTGCTGATCGCGGTCGGGGCGATGTATATCCTGCTGGCAGTCGGTTTCCGGTCCTATTCCCAGCCGATGCTGCTGATGATGGCCCTGCCCTTCGCGTATTGCGGCGCCATCTTCGGCCTTGCCCTGACGGGCACACCGATGGCGATGTTCGCCTTCTTCGGGATTGCTGCGGCCTCCGGCGTCGTGATCAACGACAACCTCGTGCTGCTGGATTATGTGAACCAGCGGCGAGAAGAAGGCGCAGGCGCCGTTCAGGCGCTGGTCGATGCGGGCGTGTCGCGCTTCCGCCCGATCCTGCTGACGTCGCTGACCACGTTCGTGGGTCTCGCTCCGCTGCTCTACGAGAAGTCCGTACAGGCGCAATTCCTGAAACCGATGGTCGTGTCGCTGGCCTATGCCGTGACCTTCGCCCTGTTCGTTTCGCTGCTGATGGTGCCGGCGCTGTATGCCATCGGCGTGGAGATCGGCCGCGTGTTCCGCTGGACGTGGGGCGGCAAGCCGTACCGTCAGATCGGCGAGAGCTATTCGGGCCATGCCACCATCGATGAAGACGAGCTGATCGGGACAAGTACAGGCGAAACGCTTGCCCGTCCGTCGCCGGCGGAATAGTTGAATACCAGACTCTGATTTCAATTCGCCCTGCGCGTTTGGCCGGGGCCCTACAGGGAGTATATCATGAAGAAACTCTTGCTTGGCGCAGCATCGCTTGCGCTCATCACGGCGTGTGCACATCACCCGGATGTGACCGTGCCGGAAACGGACCTGGCCGCGACCGAGACGGCCGAGCCGGCGAAAGCCGAAGAGCTGAACCTCTCGGCGCCGGATGTCTGGGGCGATTGGGGCGTCAATCTCGAAGCACGTGATACGGCGGCGAAGCCGGGCGACGACTTCAACGAATATGTCAACGGCGCGTGGATCGCCTCGTTCGAAATTCCTGCCGACAAGTCGCGCTACGGCTCGTTCGACCTGCTGCGCGAGAAATCGGAACAGCGCACCCTGAAGATCATCAACGATCTGGCCGCAGCAAAACCTGCCGTCGACACGCCGGAAGGCAAGATCGGCGCGATCTACAACGCATTCCTCGATACGGACGCGATCAACGCAGCCGGCCTTGCGCCCGTCCAGCCGTATTTCGACAAGATCGATGCGGTCGCGAACCTTGACGACCTGGCGACCCTGATGGCGACGCCGGGCTACGCGTCGCCGGTCAACGGCTTCGTCTTCGTCGACGACAAGGACCCGGAAACCTACATTTTCCAGATGGCGCTTGGCGGCCTCGGCATGCCGGATCGCGACTATTACCTGAAAGACGACGAGAAGTCGGTCGAGCTGCGCGCGAAATATGTCGCGCTGCTCACCGACATGCTGGGCAAGGCGGGCTATGCCGATCCGGCCGCCGAAGCGGCGAAGGTGATGGCATTCGAAACAGAGATTGCCAAACTGGATTGGGACCGCACCCTCTCGCGCAACCCGGAAATCACCTACAACAAACTGACCCGCGAGGAATTCGTCGCGCTGGGAGGTGAGTTCCCGGTACAGCGCGCGCTCGACACGCTCGGCGTCGGTGGCGAAGCCCACTATCTCGTTTCCGAAATTCCTCCGACCAAAGAGGAACTTGATGCCGCCGGCCTGACCGCCGAAGACGCGGCGAAGCTCGGCAACGGGTTTGCCGGGATCTTCCAGCTCAGCTCTGAAACGCCGCTCGATACCTGGAAGGCCTACATGAAGGCGCACTTCCTGATCGACCATGGCGCCGTGCTGCCGAGCGATATCGACGACGCGGTGTTCGCATTCTACGGCACAGCCCTGCGCGGTCAGCCGCAACAGCGCGAGCGCTGGAAGCGCGCCGTCGATGAAACGGAAAACGTGCTGGGCGAAGCCATCGGCAAGGTGTTCGTGGAGCGCTATTTCCCGGCCGAGAACAAGGCCGCCATGGACGAGCTGGTCAAGAACCTGCGCAAGGCCATGGGCGCCAACATCGCCGAACTGACCTGGATGAGCGACGACACGAAAGTGAAAGCGGTCGAGAAGCTGGACAGCTTCAATCCGAAGATCGGCTATCCGGAAGAATTCGAAACCTATGAAACGCTGGTTGTCGGCTCGAACGCGCTCGACAATACCGTTGCCGCCGGTGAGTGGGCCTTCAAGGACAACATGTCGAAACTCGGCACGACCGTGGACAAGACCGAATGGTTCATGACGCCGCAGACGGTCAATGCCTACTACAACCCGAGCTTCAACGAGATCGTGTTTCCGGCCGCCATCCTGCAACAGCCGTTCTTCGGCATCTCTGCTGACCCCGCCGTCAACTACGGCGCGATCGGCGGCGTGATCGGCCACGAAATGGGCCACGGCTTCGACGACCAGGGCGCCAAGTTCGACGCGCTCGGCGCGCTGAACAACTGGTGGACCGATACCGACCAGGCCGCGTTCCGGATGCTGACCGATGCCCTGGCCGCCCAGTATGACGGCTATTGCCCGCTCGACGATGGCAAGACCTGCGTCAACGGCCGGCTGACCCTCGGCGAGAACATCGGCGATGTCGGCGGCCTGTCGATGGCCTACAAGGCCTATCAGATGAGCCTCGATACGGATGGCGACGGCGTTGTCAGCGAGGCCGAACAGGCCCCGGTGATCAACGGCTTCACCGGCGACCAGCGCTTCTTCCTCGGCTGGGCCCAGGTCTGGCGGTCGAAATACCGCGACGAAGCCAAGCGCCAGCAGCTGCTGACCGACCCCCACTCGCCACCGGAATACCGGATTAACGGCGTGGTCCGGAACTTCGACGAATGGTACGAAGCGTTCGATGTCGGCCCGGATGACGCCCTGTACCTGCCGCCGGAGCAGCGTATCCGGATCTGGTAACCCTATATCAGCCTGAATTCGGGCCTGAAAATGCGGCCGCAGACCACCAAGGTGGCGCTGCGGCCGCAATTTCATTTTAACTGGCGCGGTTTATGCATCACTCCGGGTGAGTTGTTCCGTTATCCTGTCCAGAAGCCTGAAATCCATGTCCCTGCTGCCCCGCCTTTTTGGATCCAAGAAACCGGTCGTCCGGCCAAACCGGGTCGATCAGGTGCTCACCGCGGAACCTGACAGCGCGCGTCCGGTCCGTGCGCACGTCTACCGCGAAGCCTATATCACCTACGAATCGGGATACCGGCGCAAAGGCGTCGTCATGGACTTTACCGAAACGGGCGTCCGCATCCGCTTCTCGACCAATGAAAGCTTGCCTGCCGTCGTGACCCTTTCGGCCCGCTCGGTCGGGCTTGAGGGCGAAGCCGACGTGATCTGGCAGAAGAATTCCGAAGCCGGCCTGCATCTGCGCGGCCGCTGAAGCTCTGCCGGCCTAACCCGCCGGGACTTGCCAACCCAGCCCGAAAAGCGCTCACTGACCTTGTGCCCACAGCCAAGGAAGGATCCTGCGCATGGCCATCCTGAAATCCGAACAGATCCTCGCCGAATCTTCGAAATCGTTCGAGGACGCAATCCAGACCGCCGTCAGCCGCTTTTCGCAAACCGTGCGCGGACTGGCCTCCTGCCACATCAATTCGATGTCGACCACGATCAAGGACGGCAGGATCGACATGTACCGCGTCAACATGCAGATGACGTTCGAGATCGACGCACCAGCTGAACCGGCCGAAAACGGCAGGAAGAAAAAGAAGAAATAGACCGGGGGCTGACGCGCGCCGCGTGCGGCCTATGTCAAGTGTCTGAACCAACCCGGAGATGCCTGTGCGCCGTATCCGTCTTGCGACCTTTGCCGGGACCGCTGCCGTGCTTGCGCTGCTGGCGGTGCCTGCCTCCAGCGAGCCTCGCGACCCTGCCCCCAAGGAGACGCCCGCCATGTCTGCGACCCGGTTCACCTCGATCGATGGCAAGCCGCTCGACCTCGCCCACCTCGGCGCGAAGGCCATCCTGGTGGTGAACACGGCTTCGAAATGCGGGTTCACGCCGCAGTACAAGGGACTTGAGGAACTCTATCAGGCGAAGAAGGGCGAAGGCCTCCTCATCGTCGGCGTGCCGTCAAACGATTTCGGCGCGCAGGAACCTGGCACCGAAGCGGAGGTGAAAACCTTCTGCGAGATCAATTATGGAGTGACCTTCCCGCTCACCCGGAAGTACGCGGTGACCGGCGCGGACAAGCACCCGTTCTACGCCGCCGCCGCGGGGGCGCTGGGTGATGACGCGCAGCCGAAATGGAATTTCCACAAGGTCCTGATCAAGGGCGATGGCACGCCGCTGAAGGCCTACCCGTCCAAAGTGAAGCCCGATGATGCCGGGCTGCAGGCCGACATCGAAACGGCACTGAAGGGTTGAACCTTTCCTGATCTTGACGGGCGTGGCGTCAGGGCGCCTAAGTGCCTATATAGCACCTGCACAAAAACTTCAGGAAGGAATGCCCCCTCATGTCCGATAAAGATCCCGTTGTCATCGTTGGTATGGCCCGCACCCCGATGGGCGGTCTGCTGGGCGACCTCGCCGGCTTTTCAGCCAACGAACTGGGAGCATTGGCCGTCAAGGCGGCGGTCGCCGAAGCCGGTCTGAAGCCGGGCGAAGCCAACGAGATCATCATGGGTAATTGCCTTCCCGCCGGCCAGGGCCAGGCCCCGGCTCGCCAGGCGGGTATCAAGGCCGGTGAAGACAAGGGCCTAGAGGCCGTGACCATCAACAAGATGTGCGGCTCGGGCATGCAGGCGGCCGTCATGGGCCGCAACGCGATCCTCGCAGGCGACGCCAACATCGTGATCGTCGGCGGTATGGAATCGATGACCAACGCCCCGCATCTCATCAACGTGCGCAAGGGCCACAAGTACGGCACCCTGGGCGCTGAAGACCATATGGCGCTGGACGGCCTGACCGATGCCTACGCCAAGGGCCCGATGGGCGTGTTCGCCGACAAGATCGCCAGCGAATACCAGTTCACCCGCGAGCAGCAGGACGCCTACGCGCTCGAAACGCTGACCCGCGCACAGAACGCCACCAAGAACGGCAAGTTCAAACGCGAGATCACGCCGGTGACCGTGAAAGGCCGCAAGGGCGATACGGTGATCGATACGGACGAGCTTCCGCGCACCGCCATGCCGGAGAAGATCCCGACCCTGAAGCCGGCCTTCTCGAAGGACGGCACGGTGACCGCTGCGAACGCTTCCGCGATTTCGGACGGCGCCGCAGCCATGGTGCTGATGAAGGAATCTGAAGCCAAGAAGCGCGGCCTGAAGCCGCTGGCGAAAATCGTCGCGTCTTCGAGCCACGCCCACGAGCCGGAATACTTCACCACCGCGCCGGTGCCCGCGATGAAGAAAGCGCTGGCGAAAGCTGGCTGGAACGTCGAAGACGTCGATCTCTGGGAGGTCAACGAGGCCTTTGCGGTCGTCCCGATGATCGCGATGAAGGAACTCGGCATCAGCCATGACAAGCTGAACGTGAACGGCGGCGCCTGCGCCATGGGCCACCCGATCGGTGCCTCGGGCGCCCGCGTCCTGATCACGCTGATCGCTGCGATGGAAGATCGCGGCGTCAAGAAAGGCATGGCTTCGCTCTGCATCGGCGGCGGCGAAGGCATCGCCATGGCGGTCGAGCGCTACTGACCTGAAAGGCCGAAAGGCTGAATTCAGGCCCGGGCGATGCGAGCGCATTGTCCGGGCCTTTTCTTTCCGGGAACGACCATGCCCCTCCAGAACCGGGTCGACCCCTTCGGTCTCCTCCACGCAGTGTCCGCGAGAGGCCTGTTCATGGGAAACCGGGGCGGCTGTTTTCACCGCGCCGACCGGACGCTGAAAGACCGCCGCTGGGCCAGCCGGCAGTGGATCATCTGCGTGCTCGACTTCAAGGGCCGCAAGCGGGCGCTGATGCAACCCAGTCTGTATACGGAACTGTTCTTCATGGACGAGGCGACGGCATTGGCGAGCGGGCACCGCCCCTGCTTCGAATGCCGGCGCGCTGATGCATCGGCTTTCCGGGAGGCCCTGACCGCGCGCGGCGTCGTCGAAGCCGGCGCACGGGCCAGCGATCTGGACCGTCTGATCGCGGGAGAGATGCAGGATGTTCTCATCGGCGCAAGATCACGCGAGGTGATCGCACCTGCAGGTCTGCCGGATGGCGCAATGTATGCGGTGGATGGGTCGGCCTTCCTCAAGATGGGGGACCATGCCCGGCCCTGGTCTTTCGAAGGTTACGGCCCTGCCCGTCCGCTGCACGCGCGAGGCCTCCGCCTGACACCGCGCGCGACCTGCGAGGCCCTTCACGCAGGTTTCAACCCGGTCCTTCACCCGACGGCGAACATATGAGCGACACACCGTCCACAGACGAAATCATTGCGCACTTCCGCGAGCAGGCGGGGTATTGCCGCGAGCTTGGTTCACGCTTCACGGCGGAGCTCTGCGATGCCATGGCGGCCGATATCGAAGCCGGCGGCCCGGTCGCGACACTGGTGAAAGGCTGGCCCAGCAATCCGCGGCGTGACGCCGTGTCGCTGCGCCTTGCCGGTTACCTGCATCACAGCGTGCTGACGGGCACGGCGCGGGATCTTGGCGCGCTCTACCCGGGTCAAGCTGCGGTTTGGACCATGACAACGGTGTGGCCTGCAGCACGAAGCTGGCTTGCCGAGACCCTCGATGCGGCGCTTTCCTTCATGCAATCTCCTCCGCAGACAAATGAAGTGCGCCGCGCGATTGCCCTGCTGCCCGGCCTGCTTCAACTGGCTGCCGCCCATCCCGGTCCGATGCACCTTCTGGAACTTGGCGCGAGCGCGGGCCTCAACCAGAATCTCGACAGGTTCAACTATCGCACCGCCGGCTGGGCACGGCCGGGCGAGAGCGGCGTGCTGATCGATACCGACTGGAACGGCGCCCCGCCTGAAAACCTGGGCGGCAGGCTTCACGTTGCTTCGCGCGCAGCCTGCGACCAGAATCCGCTCGACGTGACCGATCCCGAGACGGCGCTGCGTCTGAAATCCTATGTCTGGCCAGACCAGCCGGAGCGGCTTGCCCGCATCAACGCCGCCATTGCGCTCGCGGTGCAGACAGGCGTCAAGGTCGACCAAGCAGACGCGGCTGACTGGCTGAAGGTGAAGCTAGCCGCAAGGCCAGCTACCGGACTCACGGTCGTCTATCACTCGGTGTTCCTGCAGTATCCACCGGCGGACGTTCGTCGGGCCCTGATCGAGATGCTGGAGACGGCAGGCGCGCTCGCAACGGCAGAGCGCCCGATGGCCTGGCTCTGTTTCGAGCCGGCGGCCTTCTTCCAGGGGCCGCAACAGACGGGGATCAGCCCGAACGCGTTCATCACCTATCTGAAAGTCTGGCCGGGCGGCGTGGAGAAGCGTTTCCTGCGCTCGGATGGTCATGTGACGCGCGTTTCTGTAATCTGATCGCTGCGAAAGCCGTCCAGATGCGTGCGAATGCGCAATTCTGCGCCAGGGTGGCAGCGAAGCAGGAGGGATTGGGGCCATGACCGATTATTACGATCTGCCCGCGCGGCCGTCGAAGAAGAAACGCGACCGTCTCGGGCTGTTGTTGCTTCTGTTCCTGCTGTTGTTCCTGCTGGGTCTGGCGGCAACGCTCTGGTCGCTGCGGCTGAAACCGGGCGAACTTGCGCAGGATCCCTTCCTGTCGACCACATCCTTGCGGGCCGAATCGACGGCGCCCGTTCAGGCGATGGCGCCGGTGCCCGCTGCCACTCCAGAACCAGAACCCGAACCTGTCGTGGACGCAGAAATACCTGCCTCCGAGCCGCAGCCCGCCGCAGAACCTGCGCCAGAGCCGCCCCCGCCGCTGTTCTCGGACGTGCGCTGGCGCGAGACAGCACGCTTCACGGGCACCGACGCGGCGGGCCGCAGCGCAGACTTTACCGCCTACGTCCTGGTGGGTGACGAGACCTGGACCTTCGCGCGCGCCGACGCGATCTTGGCCGCCGGGCTGAACGAGCCCGTCGAAACCGCGTTCGGCAAGCTCGACCTTGGCACCGGCATCTGCAACCTGACCCGGGTAATCTCGGTGGGCGCCGCCTCGGTCGAAGGCACCTCTGAGCAAAACACTTACCTCTCCCATGCCCGGGGACACGCGCTGAAGTCCGCGATCGGCACCAACCTGCCGTGCGAGCCAGGCGCTCTGCCCGTCAGCGTTCTGGATCTCGGCTACAGCCGCCAGGAAGTCACGTGCCCGGTCGGCGAGAAGATCTGCCCCGGCCTTTCGGCGCCGCAGCGGCCGATTGCGATGATCCTCGCTGATGCAGAAGATCCGGCGACGGACATTGCCGAAGCCCTGCGTAACGGGATTGCCGCGCATGAGGCGACAGGCGCGTCGGTGCTGCCGGATGTGAAGATCTCGGACTATTCTGCCTTCGACCTGCGTTGAGGCTTGGTCAGTCGCTGACCTTCGTGGTCTGGCGCACGAGGCCCAGCGGCAGCGCGGTCGTCTTCTTCGACACGCGGATCACGATACGCGACTGCACATCCGAGACGAGCTTCGAGCCAAGCAGCTTGTCGCGCAGGAAATTGTCATAGGCGTGCATGTCGGTGGTCACGATATGCATCATGTAGTCGACCGCGCCGGTCACCGTCATGCATTCGATGACTTCCGGCCAGGCCTGGACCATTGCCTCGAACGCCTCGAGATTCTCGCGGCTGGGCAATGCCAGCTTCACGCTGGCCATGACCTGGAAGTCCAGCCCCAGTGCATGATTGTTGATCAGCGTCACCCGGCCGAGGATGAATCCGGCCTCTTCCATGCGCTTGATGCGCCGCCAGCAGGGCGACGAAGACAAGCCGACACGGTCGGCGATTTCGGCGACGGAAAGGCTCGCATCATGCTGGATGAGATCCAGAATCCGGGCATCAACGCTATCTAGTTCTTGGGACAATATTCTGTCGTTCCGTTCAACCGTGAAAATTATTGCCCCTAATTAGCAAAATTAGCGCAAGTTAGGCAAGCTTTTTCACGCGATTCACCCAATAATATACCTTGGGGAATTTCGAGGATCCGACGCTATGAAACATCGTGAAGTCACGCTGGACGACAAATACGATCTTGTCGAGGGCAAGGCTTACATGACCGGGATCCAGGCGCTGGTGCGCCTGCCGCTAGATCGCAGGCGGATCGACCAGGCCGCCGGACACCATACAGGCGGGTTCATTTCGGGCTATCGGGGCTCTCCTCTCGGCGGATACGACCAGCAGCTGCGCGCCGCTCAGAAATGGCTCGACGCGCACGACATCAAGTTCTGGGAAGGCCTGAACGAGGATCTCGGCGCCACCGCCGTGTGGGGCTCGCAGCAGCTCGGCCTGTTTCCCGGCGCAAAATTCGATGGCCTGTTCGGCATCTGGTACGGCAAGGCACCGGGCGTCGACCGCACGGGTGACGTCTTCAAGCACGCGAATGCGGCCGGCACTTCGGCGCTGGGCGGCGTGTTGGCCGTGGTGGGCGACGACCATAATTGCAAATCCTCGACGCTGCCCTCGCAGTCTGAATACGCGATGCAGGACGCGGAAATTCCGACGCTCAACCCCGCCTCGATCCAGGACGTGCTCGATTACGGCATCCATGGCTGGGAGATGAGCCGCTTCTCCGGCGCCTGGGTGGGCCTCGTTGCGCTGGCCGACACGATGGATTCCGGCGCGGTGGTGAATGTCGATTTGGCCCGCTTCGCAATCCAGAAGCCGAACTTCGCCTTGCCGGAGGACGGCGTACACATGCGCCGGGGCGACGTGCCGCTCAGCAAGGAAGCGCGTCTGCGCCAGATCAAGATTCCCGCCGCGCAGGCCTATGTGCGCGCCAACCGGCTGGATCATGTGATCCTGCCCTCGCCGAAGCCGCGCCTTGGCCTGATCGTCACAGGGCAGGCCGCGCGCGATGTATTCGAGGCGCTTGCCGCGCTGGGCCTCAGTCCGCAGGAAGCTGGCGCGCTGGGCCTCAGCATCTACAAGGTGGCCATGCCTTGGCCTCTGGAACCGCAGGGCGTGCGCGAATTCTGTGCGGGGCTCGAACGAGTCATCGTGATCGAGCACAAGCGGCCTTTGATCGAGAGCCAATTGAAAGCCGCGCTTTACGACCTGCCCGAAAGCCGCCGCCCGGTGATCGAGGGCAAGCGTGACGCCAACGGCGCGCCGCTTTTGTCCGACATCGCGTCTCTGACCATTCCGGAGATCGCGAACGCCCTGATGCACGCCCTGCCAGCAGGCTGGGACACGACACGCGCGAAAGCCTATTTCGACCGCGTCGGCCGCGCCAGCGAAGCGGCCCGCACCAACGCCTCCCCTACCGTCCGTTCACCGCATTTCTGCTCGGGCTGTCCGCACAATTCCTCGACCGTCGTGCCGGAAGGCAGCCGCGCGCTGGCGGGCATCGGTTGTCACTACATGGCGAACTTCATGCCGGACCGCAAAACCGACATGACAAGCCAGATGGGCGGCGAAGGCCTGGGCTGGGTCGGCCAGCATTGGGCGACCGACGAAAAGCACGTTTTCGTCAATCTCGGTGACGGCACCTATTCGCATTCCGGCAGCCTAGCGATCCGCGCGGCGGTCACCTCCGGCGCCAACATGACTTACAAGATCCTCTACAATGACGCCGTTGCGATGACCGGCGGCCAGCATGTCGAGAGCGGTCAGACGCCCGCAATGATTGCCCAGCAGGTCGAAGCCGAAGGCGTCAAGACCATCCGTATCGTGACGGAAGACCCGACCCGCTATGCCGGCGTCAAAGGCCTGCCCCGCCGTGTCACCATCCATCACCGCGACGATCTGGAAGACGTGCAGTTGGAACTGCGCGAAATACCAGGCGTCTCGGTGATCATCTATGACCAGATGTGCGCGACCGAGAAGCGCCGCCGCTCCAAGCGCGGAATGATCGCGCCAGACCGTGTGCGCACGATCATCAACACGGAAGTTTGCGAAGGCTGCGGCGACTGTTCGGTGAAATCGAATTGCCTGTCGGTGGAGCCGGTTGAAACGGAACTTGGCCGCAAGCGGCGGATCAACCAGTCGACCTGCAACACGGACCTCTCTTGCCTGAAGGGCTTTTGCCCGAGCTTCGTGACGATCAAGGACGGCGAGCCGGCCTGGGAAGACCAGCCGCGCCAGGTGTTCGATGCTGAAGGCCTGCCCCTGCCTGAGACGCCGAGCCTCGCCCAGCCCTGGAACATCCTGTTCACAGGTGTGGGTGGCACAGGCGTTACCACCGTCGCGGCTGTACTCGCCATGGCCGCGCATGTTGACGGCAATGCCGCCTCTTCGCTCGATATGACCGGCCTCGCCCAGAAGGGCGGCCCGGTGCTCAGCCATATCCGCTTTGCGCGCGAACCGGAAACCATCTCGACCGGCCGCGTACCGCCGGCCAGCGCGGATGTCGTCATTGCCTGCGACCTTGTCGTCGCCGCCGGCGGCGACGCCCTGAACCTGATGGACCCGGAACGCACAGCCGCCTACGCCAACTCGGATGTCACGCCGACCTCGGAATTCATCCGTAACCGGTCAAAACGTTTCGAAAGCGACCTCTTGTCGGCGCGTGTGAAGCGCCAGGCGGCAGAGTTCGGCGCGTTCGATGCCGAAGCCCTCGCTGTGGGCTATCTGCATGAAGCGATCTACACCAACATGATCATGGCCGGATATGCCTGGCAGAAGGGCAAGTTGCCAGTGAGTCTGCGCGGGCTTTACCGCGCCATCCGGCTGAACGGTACCAAGGTCGAGGACAACATGGCCGCGTTCAATATCGGACGCATCGCCGCAGCGGCTCCGGAACGCCTCGCGGCGCAGCACGATCCGCGCGGGCATGTCGATGAGAAGACGCTGGACGAACTGATCGCGCACCGCGCGGCACGTCTCGTGGCCTATCAGAACGCCGCCTATGCCGAGCGCTATCGCCAGACCGTGGCGCTCGTGCGCGCCGCCGAAACCAAGGCCGGTCTCGGCGAAAACCTGACACGCGCTGTGGCGACCTATGCCTACAAGCTGATGGCCTACAAGGACGAGTACGAAGTCGCCCGTCTCTACACGGACGGTACATTCGCCCGGCAGCTCGAAAGCCAGTTCAAGGGTGGCAAGCTGCGCTTCTGGCTCGCCGCGCCGCTGATCGCAAAGAAAGACAGCCACGGTCATCTGGAGAAGAAGCATTTCGGGGCCTGGATGATGACCGGCTTCAAGATCCTCGCCCGGCTCAAAGGCCTTCGCGGCACCAGGCTCGACCTGTTCGGCTACACCGAAGAGCGCCGGATGGAACGCGGCCTGCGCGACAGCTATCTCGACAACATGGCGAAGCTCGCGGGCGAACTCACTGAGGCAAACCACGCACTGGCGGTCGAGATCGCCAAGGTGCCTGACGAAATCCGCGGCTTCGGCCACGTCAAGGAAGCGGCCGCAGAAAAAGCGAAAGCCCGAGAAGCCGAGCTCTGGGCCGGTTGGCCAACAGGCAAGCTGCCAAAAGCCAGGACGTCTCTGATTGCGGCAGCCGAGTAGAGTAATTCTCCCCTGGAACACCTGCCCCGGTCGCGCTGATCCGCTTCCGGGGCTTTTTTTGCCCTCAATCCGCCGGGGACACTTCCACGTCGATGACCTTGCCTTTCTTGCTCATCTTCTCGATTTCGCGCTCGACATATTTGGCCTTGACTGTTTTCGTCTCGGTGCGCGTCTTCTTGCCCTTCTTGTAGGTCACTTCGAGCCGGACCATTTCGTCCGGGCCGTCGAGGGCGTCGCCGGTGACACGCACAGCGGTGCCGCCGACATACATCACGCCCTTCCCGGTCGCCTGTACGGCGTCCACCGCAAGGCCGGCCGGCACCGTCACGATCTTGGTGGCAAGGCAGCCGCCGAGCGGCAGCGTGAGCGCCATTGCAGCGATGATGAATGGGCGCATGGGCGAGGAACCTCCCTGAGAATTGCCCCTTATATCGCCGGCAGGCCTTAC
The DNA here is from genome assembly GCA_041741055.1 of Hyphomonas sp. Classification (GTDB taxonomy): domain Bacteria; phylum Pseudomonadota; class Alphaproteobacteria; order Caulobacterales; family Hyphomonadaceae; genus Hyphomonas. Next base: position 4,195 of record JBGSKU010000299.1, on the reverse strand, counting down.
CCGCTGCTTACGATTCAGCCACGCGCCAGCGCCTCGTCGATCAGGGCGGCCGTTTCGGCCTGGCCATAGAGCGCCGCAAAGCTGCCGAAGCGCGGCCCCTGGCTCTGGCCGAGCAGCACTTCATACAGCGCCTTGAACCAGTCGCGCAGGTTTTCGAAGCCGTGGTCGGTGCCGACGCTGAACGTCATGGACTGGAGATTGTCCGGGTTCGGCGAGTCGTCGAACACCTTGAGGCGCGCGGACAGATCCGCCATGGCGGCGCGTTCCTTCTCGTCCGGGGCGCGGTAGGATTTCGTCGGCAACACAAAGTCGCGGTAATAAGCCATTGCATAGCCCGCCAGGCTGTCGAGCAGCGGATGCGTCTCCGGAGTCGTGCCCGGCGCATAGCGCTGGATGAACCCCCAGAGCTGCGAGCGGTCCTCCGGGTTGGCCACGGCGACCAGGTTCAGCAGCAGCGCGAAGGAAACCGGGCTCGACCATTGCGGCGGATTACCGAGATGGATGTGCCAGACCGGATTCTCCAGCCGCGCGGCCGGCGCTTCAGTCTGGAACTTCTCCAGGAAAGTCAGATATTCATCGACTGCCTTCGGGATCACGTCGAAATAGAGCTTCTTCGCGACACGCGGCTTCTGGAACTGGAACAGCGAGAGGCTCTCGTCCGGCGCGTAGGTCAGCCATTGCTCGACCGAGATGCCGTTGCCCTTCGTCTTGGAGATCTTCTCGCCCTTGTCGTCAAGGAACAGTTCGTAGACGTACTGTTCCGGCGGTCGGTGGCCGAGGATTTTCGCGATGCGCGAATAGATCGGAGCATTGGCCTGGTGGTCCTTGCCGAACATCTCGAAATCGACGCCGAGCGCCGCCCAGCGCATGCCGAAATCCGGCTTCCACTGCATCTTCACGGCGCCGCCGGTGACTGGCAGCGTCACATCGGTGCCGTCTTCGTCCGTAAACGTCACTTCGCCTTTCTTCGCATCAACCTTCTTCATCGGCACATACAGAACGCGGCCCGTGCTCGGGCTGATCGGCAGGAAGGGTGAATAGGTTGCGCGGCGTTCTTCGCCGAGCGTCGGCAACATGACGCCCATGATGTCGTCATACTTCTCTGCCGCGCGCAGCAGCATCGCATCGAACCGGCCGGACTTGTAGCAATCCGTCGCCGAGAGGAATTCGTACTTGAACCCGAACTGGTCGAGGAAAGCGCAGAGGCGCGCGTTCATGTGCCGGCCGTAGGAATCGTGTGTGCCGAACGGGTCCGGCACCACGGTCAGCGGCTGCTGAAGGTACGGCTCCAGCGCCTTCGGGTTCGGCACCGTATCCGGAATCTTCCGCATGCCGTCCATATCGTCCGACACGCAGATGAGCCGCGTGGCATACTGGTCGGCGGTGAGCACTTCGAACGCGTGACGCACCATTGTCGTGCGCACGACTTCTCCGAACGTGCCGATATGCGGCAGGCCCGAGGGCCCATAGCCGGTCTCGAAGATCACCGGCGCGTCCGCCTTACGTTCGCCCGCCTTCACCTGCTCGGCCACGCGTTTTTCGAGCGCGCGCGCGAGTTCGAAAGGCCAGGCCTTGGCCGTTTGGGCGAGGACGGAAAGGTCAGTCATGGTCCGTGTCGATCTTATTGGTTGACGGTGCGCCCGGGCCTAGAGGCCACGCCCGGAAGCGTCAAGCGACGCGGTGTAAGAAATGTTTGACATGTCAAAAATCTTCGACTATCCGACGATGTACAATATTTTTAACACAACAGGAGCCTACCATGAACCTCGCCGACATGCCTTTCCGGGAAAAGACTGCCTGGGCCATGAGTGTGATCCTGACGCTGGGCGCCTTCTGGTACTTCGAGGACGTAATCAACGTATCGCGCGCCCTTGGCCATACGGCGCCGCCGATCATCGCGTTCGTCATCGCCTATGTGGTGTTCATCGCGGTGACGTCCGCGATCGTAATGTCGATCCTCGGCGGCACGGCCGGCAAGGAGGCAGATGCCCCGGCCGATGAGCGCGAACGGCGCATCCTGGACAAGGCCGGCAACTGGTCGGGCTATGTGCTCGCCGCCCCGGCTATCGGCGCGCTCTTTCACTATTCTGCCCGGGGGGACGGCAACATGCTGTTCCATCTCGTCTTCTTCAGCCTGATGCTCAGCCAGATCGCAGAATACGTCTTCCAGATCATCCTTTACCGCCGGGGCGGCTGAATCATGGCCAAGCCCCCTCCTATCGGCAACCGGATCCGCGAGCTGCGCGAGCAACATGGCAACATGAGCCAGGCCGCGCTCGCCGAAGCCATCGGCGTCACGCGCCAGACGGTTATCGCCATCGAGCTTGGAAAATACTCTCCTTCCCTCGAAAGCGCCTTCCGCATCTCGCGGGTCTTCGGGGTGGGCGTCGAGGACGTGTTCAGCTGGCAGTGAAGCGGGGCGCCTGCGGCAGCCGGGCGCGGCGGGTAACCGAAAACTTCGATTGACACTCATTCGCAAGTCTTGCAAATGGTTCTCATGATCATTTGCGTCTGCAATCGCATAAACTGCCGGTCGGTCCGCGAGGCCGTCGATTCGGGCGCGCGCAGCCCGAAGGCCGTGCAGGCGCACCATGGCTGCAAGATCAATTGCGGGAAGTGCACCACCACGATCGGCGAAATGATCGCCGAGCAGATGGACCGCACCGTTCCGCAAATGCAGGTCCTGGCCGCCGAATAGGCGGGTGGCCCACCTCTAAATCCCTTTCAATTCAAGCCGTTCGCGCCGCGCCCGGAACGCGCCGTACACCTGTTTGCAAGTGTGTCGCACTTGCATATGCAATTGATTTTATTGGATTTTTTGTTGCGCCCGCCCGTGGGCTCGCCTATAAGGATACGTAGATATCCCTACCTCCCAGCCGACAGGAGCCGTCATGCAAGGCGACAAGAAAGTCATCGAATTCCTCAATCTCGCCCTCAAGAACGAACTGACGGCCATCAACCAGTACTTCCTGCACTCCCGGATGCTGAAGGACTGGGGCGTCACCAAACTGAGCAAGAAGGAACACGAGGAATCGATCGAGGAAATGCACCATGCCGACTGGCTGATCGAGCGCGTGCTGTTCCTGGGCGGCCTGCCGAACCTGCAGGACCTCGGCAAGCTGCATATCGGCGAGAGCGTGCAGGAGATCCTCGAGTGCGACCTGAAGCTCGAAAACATCGCCATTCCGGTGCTCCGCGACGCCATGGAACATTGCGAGAAGGTGCGCGACTATGTGAGCCGCGACCTGTTCGGCAAGATCCTCCACAACGAGGAGGAGCATGTCGACTATCTTGAGACGCAGTTCTCGCTGATCGAGCGGGTCGGCATCGAGCGCTACACCCAGCTCCAGTCCGAAGCGAACGGATAACGCCCCTCAAGGGTCATTGTGCCGACACATTAAGACGCAGATAGTTTGAAGGTTGCCGCGTGATGCGCAGCAGCTGTCAGACACTCGTCTTCATGGGGATATACATGACTCACCGCACTTTCCTGACCCGTCTCACGGGCAGCTTCGCCGCCGCTTGCGCGGCCACCGCCTTTTTGCCGGCCCTGGCGCAAGGCGCGCCCGACTTCCAGGACCAGGCCTTCACCACGCCCTATTGGACCCGCGTTCCCGTGATCGAAGCGATGGGCCGCGCGGACATGCAGGTCGCGCCGAACCGCGCCTCGTTCAGCGTCACCTATCTCGAAACCGACAAGGATTCAAAAAAGGCCATGCAGCTCGCCGTCGAGCGCGGCCGGCTCGCCTATGACACGATCAAGAAAGCCGCCGGCAAGGACTCGGTGATCCAGTCCTCAGTCAACGTGACGGCACTGTACGAACAGTACAAGGACAAAGACGGAAACAAGATCGACAATGAGCGCTCCGACAAGATCCGCGCCTATGAAGCCCGCGTCACGCTGAGCGTGATGGTGGTGGATGTGTCCAAGGCTGGAACGGCCCGTGCCGGCGCGCTGGCACTTGGACCGGAAAACTCCTCGGGCCTCTCGACCTATCTCGAGCGCACGACAGAGCTCAACCGCGAATCCTATGAAGCCGCCGTGAAAGACGGCGCCGCGCGCGCCAAGGCCACGGCTGCGGCCAGCGGCGGAAAGCTCGGCAAGCTGATGGTCGTGCAGGAAGGCTCCGGTCCCTGCCTCGGCAGCTGGTCGTCGATGGCCGGCAGCGACTATGACTATTATGACAAGGCGGCC
>JBGSKU010000298.1:0-11118 GCA_041741055.1 Hyphomonas sp. | reverse complement strand
TGCGCCCGCCGCACAATCCGGCCTTCGTGATGCTGGGGGCCGGGATGTTGTGGGTCGGCTGGTTCGGGTTCAATGCCGGCTCAGCGCTGGGCGCGAATGCCGCGGCGGGGCAGGCGATGTTGGTGACGCACCTGTCGGCCTCGACGGCGGCACTGGTCTGGATGGCGATCGAGTGGGTGAAGTATGGCAAGCCGACGCTTGTCGGTATCGCAACCGGCACCATTGCGGGCCTTGCCACGATTACGCCGGCCGCTGGTTCGGTGGGGCCGGCAGGCGCCTTGCTGATCGGCGCGCTGGCTTCGGTCACTTGCTATGCGGCGGTTGTCTATGTGCGCGGGCGCTTGAAGATTGACGACAGTCTCGATGTCTTCGCGGTTCACGGCGTGGGCGGAATTCTGGGCACCTTGATCATCCCGTTCCTCGCTGCGTTCGGGCCGATGGCACCGGGCCTCGGCGGCACCCCGTTCGCAGACAAGCTGCTTGCCCAACTGGCAGGTGTGCTCAGCGTCAGCGTGTACTCGGCGGTCCTGTCGGCCGGCATACTTCTGGCGATCCGGCCGTTTATCGCGTTGCGGGTCAGCCCGGAGCATGAAACCAACGGGCTCGATACATCGACGCACGGGGAGTCGGCCCATGGCCACGGATAGATCCGGCAAGCGCGCGCCCCGGCGTGCCTGCAGGTGACGCCGGCCCCTTTCGCGTGCCGCCAAACAAGGGTTTTATCCAGTCATGTCCACCAGCTTTGCCGCCGAGCCTGAACACGTCACCGAAATCCGCCGCCAGCTGACGCGCTGGGTGGCAGAGAAGATGCCGCGCGAGAAGCGGCGGGAGTGGGATAGGGCAGCGACCTGGGACCGGGGCCTTTTCAGGGAACTCGCGGAAATGGGCCTGATCGGCCTGACCATCCCCGAGGAATATGGCGGGCAGGGGGAGGACATCTACGCCGCCGCCGCCGTCATCGACGAGCTGTGCCAGGGCGGCTCCAGTATGGCCGGGCCCTTCATCCACGCGGCCTTCTATGGCGGCCTGAATATCTCCGAGAACGGATCAAAGGAGCAGAAGGAAGAATTGCTTCCGAAGATTGCCCGCGGTGAGATGTTCCTCTGCTATGGCCTGTCCGAGCCGAATGTCGGCGGCGATCTGCCGAATGTCGAGACGCGCGTCGAGCGCAAGGATGGCGAACTGGTCATCAAGGGCGCGAAACGCTGGTGCACGGGCGCGGACTGGTCGGACTATATCTACTGCCTCTGCCGCTCCGGCGAGCCGGGTGACCGGCATGGCAACCTGACCTTCGTACTTGTGCCGACCAAGGCCAAGGGCGTGACGATGCAGCCGATCGAACACGCAAACCTTCGCTATACACATTCGATGGATGTCTACCTCGATGATGTGCGCCTGCCCGAGAGCGCCATCGTCGGCGGGCCCGAGAAATGGGACAAGGGCTGGGAAGCGCTGGCCGGGCGCGCGCTGGATGTCGAGAAGATCGAGATCACGGCGGTGGCTTACGGTATCGCGCGGGCCGCGCTGGAAGAGGCGTGGAAGTATGCGGGCGAGCGTGTCCAGTTCGGCAAGCCCATTGGCAAGCATCAGGCGGTGGCGCACAAGCTCGTCACGGCACGGACGAAACTCGCGGCCTGCCGCCATATGCTCTATCACGCCGCCTGGCTCGCCGGCGAAGGCAAGCCCTGCTCGGCAGAGACCGCGATGGCAAAACTCTTCGTGGCCGATACCGGCGTCGAGATTGCGCTGGCGAGCCAGCAGGTGATCGGGGCTTATGGCCTGTCCGACGCCTATGATATCGAGCGCAATGTGCGCGACCTGCTCGGCATGCCGATTGTCGGCGGATCGTCGGACATGCAGAAGAACAATCTCGCGCGGATGTGGCGATTATAAAGCTATGCTAGTATCCGGTTGGATATAGGGGGAATGAATGGAATATACTGCTGTGAGGGGTAGAACTAGTGCGGACGTCTATGCAGGCTGGTACGACCTCATAAATATTATAGTTCTTATCAACCTAGTTATCTCTGCGATCGCGTTTCTCGCGTTTGATGTTCTGACTTCGGGCGCTTTACTCGGAGCGCTCGACGAGAACGGTGATATCGACAGAACTGCAACTGCGGGCGTTTTGATTGGTATCATTGTGAGTGGAGGAGTCGTAGTTGGCACATGGGTTTATCAAGAGTGCCTTGATCGGTGGGAATCTGGCCAAGTCGTGCGGAATTTACTTGGAACCCTTTGCCGCAGGTTAGATGCGTCCCCAATTCTTTCGGCATCAGAATCTGCTGCAAACTTCTATCTCGGAAATTCTGCCGAACTGCCGTATTTGCCTACTTTCGGAACCAATTATTCTGCCTTCTACTCGCAAAACAGTGATCGAATTTCGGCTTTAGCGGCTCCGATACGATCTGCCATTCTTGAAGCGATGGTGTCATTTGACGCGATGCAGGACATAAAGCGCGATCTTGAAGAGGAAGGGTATCGAATTGACGATGAGATGCAGCGCAATTTGGTGAAGGAGTATTTGCTACATTTGTCGAACGTTGTGTTCTTAAGCGCAGGCACAGTGTCGAGGCTTGAATCGGCTAAACAGACTCGATGGGAGCCAATTCTCGCGTCAGCTTCATTGCTGATGAACAAAGTTGGAGAACCGAGGCTAGAAGCGTCCTTGGCAGCTTCAATAGCTCCCTATTTTAGATCCTCGCCCAGAACCGTCAGCCATCAGACGCCTCCTGAATTACTGCCCGATAGCCAGGCCATTCAATCGCGAAAAGATGGTTGAATAAACGTGTTGGCGAGTTCTCAGCGGAATATCGATCAAGCTCGTCGTCTGCGGGATAGGGCAAAATAATGTTCCTAGTGCTCGAGCCCTGAGATTCTTCGAGCCCGACGACACCGATGCTGCCGTCTGCCCCAGACAGAATCTTAAAAATGTTGTCAACTCGGCTGACTTGGTCGAGTTTTAGAATTAGATTTGTGACACGGTTTGCTGAGTTCCAGTCTGTAATCAGCGCTCGTTTCCTAGACAAGCTTGCGTTGATGAGCACTACATTGCGGATGGAGAAGCTTTCACTGTTAAGCTTTAAAAGCTCCGCGACCATTTCACATCCGATGCTATGGCATAAAATATCAAACTGTTTTGAGCCCTGAGCAGAAAGCAACTCGTGAAGCGTTTGTGCTTTTTGACGCGCGTCGTTACGCGCCAGGCAGGTCCAGAATAGACATCCGCGCTGCAGCATTCGCGAAATTGATTGGAATGTGGGAGGAGATGCATCCCATCCGACAGCAATGATTTGGCGGTTAGGTAATGCCCGTGCTATCATTGGAAAGAATGAGAAATGAGGATTGAATAAATCTTCCGCATCAGGATTATACATGAATCCGTGTATTGCGACCAATGGGATTTCGTCATCAACTAAAACGGGTTTCAGACTTACGCCGCGCTTCGATAAGTTTACCTGCGTGTACCGATCAATTGGAGGCTGTAGGGGCACAAAGCTACCTGCGCGAACCAGCCAAATGCTAGCCGCCAATATCGCCAAATAGGCGAATCCTAGGATGAGCAAGGCAGTAAGAATCTTGGAAACTCGCGCGTGCATTGATGGTCGACGAGCCACGGAGAAAGCATCGCCAAACCTACGTTGGATAAAGAATACCAATTCATTGAGAAACTGCTTCATTGCGCCATCGTCTAAAATCAGAATGCTCAACTCGACCGAACCCCGTATCAGGGGTTACAGCATTAGTAGTTTGTCGGAAAGCGGCGGCGTGACAACAACGCCGCGTCCGTTTGATCCGCTGGCGGTGGATGATGAGTGGAAGCCCTTCACGGCGAAGCTTATCACGCAGGGCCGCGCGCATGTGACGCCGGTTTTCTTTGACGGGCAGAATTCGCGCCTCTTCCAGATCGCCTCGCACTTGTCGCTGGAACTGCGCCTTGCTCTTGTCTTCCGCGAAGTGCGCCGCCGGATGGGCAAGACACTGCGGGTGGAGATTGGTGAGACGCTGACGCCGGAGGCCATCGAATTGGCCGGAAAGCGCCGCGGCCTGATGGAATACCTGCGCGAGCAGACCTACGCGCTGGCGCCGGACGGCAAAGCGCTTCGCTACCGAGAAGCGGGTATGAGGTTTCAGGCCAACAAGCCGAAGATCTTCAGATGAAGGCCGGCGTCGAGGTCCGTCCGGCGCGGTCCGAAGATGCGTTGGAGATTGCCGAGATCCATATGGCAGCGCGCGCTGCTGCGATGCCGTGGCTGGCGGTCGTGCATTCGCCACGCGAAGTGCGGCACCATTTCGAGACGGTCGTCTTGCCCGGTACGGATGTCCGGGTTGCCAGGATAGGCGGTGTGATTTCCGGGTTCATGGCGCTTCGGGGTAACTGGATCGATCATCTCTACCTCGTGCCGGACGCCTGGCGGCAAGGTCTGGGGCGACGACTGCTGCAGGAAGCTATGGCAGCCCGCCCGGAACTTGAGCTGTGGACCTTCCAGCGCAATGATGGCGCGCGCAGGTTTTACGAATCCTTTGGGTTCATGGCTGTTGAGTTTACCGATGGATCAGCAAATGAAGAACGCGAACCGGACGTGCGCTATGTCTGGATGCGTCCAGGGGAACGGGTATGAGTGACGAGTTTGGCGGCGCGGCGGAGGGGGCGTTCGAGCATCTGGCGGCCGATTCGGTCGCGGGTCTTGCGGGGGCAAAGCCGGGGCCGGGCGGCGAGACCTGCCTCAATTGCGGCGCGGTGCTCGCGGGTGATTTCTGCCAGGATTGCGGCCAGAGCGGCCACAGCATCCGCAAGCCGTTCTGGTCTCTGCTCGGCGAAAGTCTTGAGACGTTCTTTTCGCTCGATGGCCGGATTGCGCACACCCTGCCGGACCTGATGTTGCATCCGGGCCGGATCACACGCGCTTATCTTGATGGCCAACGCACCCGGTTCATCCCGCCTTTCCGACTGTACGTGTTTGCGTCATTGGTTTTCTTCGTTCTGTTGCCCTTGGTGACGGGGCAGGGGATCAATATCCGGACCGATGGTGGGCGCACGATCGCAGAGGCCCGCGCGGAGATCGAACAAGCCTACGCGGACGGCGAGACCACCGAGGAAGAATATCTCAAGCAGGTGCATGCGCTCGACGCGGTCGAAGCGGCCTGGAAGGGCGGTATCCCGGGTCTGGTTCCGGATACATCGGCTACGCCCGGCGATGAGACGGCTGCGGCTGCGCCGCAAGAAGAGTGGGCGGGCTTCGTGCCGCAGGAAGCCATTGATGCGATGCGGGAGGCCGGCGAGCGTGGCAATCCGGAAGCCGCTTCCTTTGCCGAGGTCATGGAAGATCCGATGCGCCTTGCCGCCAAGACGCAGGAATGGATCCCACGGATGATGTTCGTGCTGCTTCCGGTCTATGCCTGCCTGCTGGGCGTGGTCTACCTCTGGCGGCGGCAATTCCTGTTCTTCGATCACCTGATCGTGTCGCTGCATTTCCATGCGGCGCTGTTCCTCGCCATGTCGGCGGGCTTCCTGGTGTCGATGCTGATCGGAATGGGATGGGTGATCCTGGCCCTGCTGGTCTATTCGAACTGGTATCTCTACCGGCTGAACAGGACCGTCTATGGACGTGGGAAGTTTGCCTCGATTGTGCGAACCGCGCTGCTCGACAGCGTTTATTTCGGCATCATCCTGTCGGCCCTGCTCGGGGCCGCAATCCTCGGTGCCCTTTCCCTTTGAGGAGGATCACATGATCAAGCCTGCCGCTCTGCGCGCTGCTGCGCTGGCATTGCCCCGGGCGATCGAGAAGCCCCATTTCGACTGGACGAGTTTCCGCATCGACGCGCCGAAGGGCAAGATATTCTGCACGCTCCCCCCACACAACGAATTTGCAAACGTTTTCCTGAGGCCGGACGAACAGCAGATGCTCTGCTCGTCGGAGCCATCGATCTTCTTCCCCGTGCCGAACAAATGGGGTGAGAAGGGCGCGACCTCGATCCGCCTCAAGGCCTGCGACGGCGCCACGCTGCGCTCGGCGTTGGCAATGTCGTGGCGTCATGCGGCGCCGGCCCGGCTGCACAGCGAACTGAAGCCTTGAACCTTGCGGCAAAGCGGCTAGCGTCAGCCCATGCCCGATACAATCCAGACCAAAGATCCGATCTCTGCCGTCCAGCCGCTTCTGGCTGAACTCGCGGCTCGCGCAGCCGAAATGGAAACCGCGCGCCGGTTGCCGGCAGACCTTGCGCAGAAACTCGCGGCCGCCGGAGTGTTCCGGATGGTCACACCCAAGAGGTTTGGCGGCCTGGAATCGACGCCGCGCGAGATCGTCGAAATCACCGAAACGCTGGCGCGGGCGAATGCCAGCGCCGGTTGGTGCGCCATGATTGCCTCGACGACTGCGCTCAATGCGGCCTACATGGCGCCGCAGTATGCCGAGGAAATCTACGCCGATCCGATGACGATCACGGGCGGCGTATTCGCGCCCATGGGCCGCGCCCTGGTTGAGGGCGATCATTACCGGGTCAGCGGCCGTTGGCAGTGGGGCTCCGGTTCGGCCAACTGCACCTGGCTCTGCGGCAGCTGCACGCTGTGGGAGAATGGCGAGATGAAGCGCCTGTCATCCGGCGCGCCGGATACGCGGATGATGGTGTTTCCTGCCGCCGAAGCCACGCTGATCGACACCTGGCATGTAATGGGCCTCAAGGGCACCGGCTCCGGCGACTTCGAGGTGAAGGACATCCTTGTTCCGGCCGGCCGCTCAGTCTCGCTCGTGTCCGACAAGCCGCGCGAAGCCGGCGCCCTCTACAAGTTTCCCGCCTTCGGACTGTTGTCATTGGGCGTCTGTGCTGTGGCGCTTGGCAATGCACGCGGGGCGCTCGACGCTTTCCATGCCCTGGCCACCGTCAAGAAGAGCCAAGGGTCGTCCAAGACGCTTTCCGAGCGGCAATCCATGCAAGCCGACTTCGCCGCATGCGAAGCGCAATGGCGGGCCGCAAGGGCTTACCTCTATTCCGAAATCGACCGGGTCTGGTCGATCGCGCAGGAAACGGACGACTTTCCGGTGGAGGTTCGCGCAGACCTGCGGCTCGCCTGTACGCACATGACGCGAACAGGTGCAGATATTTGCCGTACGGTGTACGATCTCGGCGGCGGCGCGGCCCTGTTCGAGGCGAGTGACCTCCAGCGGCGGTTCCGGGACGCGCATGCAATCACCCAGCATATCGTGACCGCGCCCTCGACGCTGGAATTGGTCGGACGGGTCCTGTTCGGCCTGCCGACCGATGGCGGAATGATCTGATCGGCGTTTGTTAACCAACCCGCTCAGCGGGGAGAGTGACGTTTTCGGCGTGGCCTGATATTTGCTGCTGACAATTAATGCTCACGCAAGAGGCAAGGATTTTGGACAGGTTGCCGCCGCTGACGGCCTCGGACGCCGGTCAGACGGCGCCCGCACCTGCCTTGTCCGTCATCATCACGAACTACAATTACGCCCGATATCTTCCCACTGCGATTGAAAACGTCCTGTCTCAGGATGAAGCAATCGAGCTGATCGTTGTAGACGATTGCTCGACCGACAATTCGCGGGACGTGATTGAGTCTTACGGAGACCGGCTGATTCCGGTCTTGCTGCCGGTCAACAGCGGGCAAGGCGCGGGCTTCAATGCGGGCTTCGCGAAAGCGCACGGCGAACTTGTGATGTTCCTTGATGCGGACGATTTTCTGCTGCCGGGCGCGGCGAAGCGGATCCTCGCCAATCGCAAACCGGGCGTTTCGCTGTACCTTTACCCGATGCGCTATACGAACCCCAAAGCCGAACTCGGCGGTATCCATCCGCCGCGCGGGTTTTCGAAGGGCGATATTTCGGCCGAACTGCGCGAGCGCGGACGGTATGACGGTACGATCACGTCAGGCATGGTGTTCGACCGTGCGCGGATGGAACGGTATATGCCGATGGACGCGGAAGCTTTCCGCTATGGCGGCGACGGACATGTTGCCGTGGCGGCGCCGCTGTATGGCGCGGTCAGCTGCGAAGCAGATGTCATTTCCGCCTACCGGCTGCATGACGCACAACACACCCGTGCCGGCCTTGAAGCCCTGGCGAGCCGGGCGCGATGGAGGATCGAACACGACCATGCGCGCTATGCCGTGCTGCGCGATCATGCCAGCCGGTTGAACTTGCCTGTCAGCGCCGCGCTGGGCGAGTCGGATTCCTATCACATCAAGGAACGCCTGATTTCGCTGATGTATGCGCCGGATCTGCATCCGATTCCGACAGACACGATTGCGGATCTTCTGCGCCGCTGCCGGGAGCTGACGCTGTCGCAAGGCACGGGCCTGTTCCGCCGTGTTCGTGCAGCGCGCTTCACTCTGCTGCGCTATCTGCCCACGGGCTTGCGCAAGCAGGTGTTCGGCTATGAGGTCAATCCGGCCTCCCGGCCGGCCTGGTTCAGATCGCTGGTCAAGTTCGTACGCAGCCTGCGCTGAGCCGAAGGCCTCCTACCAGGTTTCGCACCAGGGGCGCAGGTCCAGTTCATGTGTCCATGCGGAACGGTGCTGGTGGTGCAGCCAGACATAGTTCTTTGCGATCTCGTCCGGAATGAGCAAACCGTCACGGGCGCGGCGCTCATCCGCATCGGGAAGGTTTTCCCGGATGAACTGGCTGTCGATGGCGCCGTCGATTACGACATGCGCGACATGGATTCCCTGGGGCCCGAGTTCGCGTGCCATGGATTGGGCGAGCGCCCGCAGCGCGTGCTTTGCACCGGCAAAGGCTGAAAAGCCGTCCCGGCCGCGGATGCCTGCCGTCGCGCCGGTGAACAGGATCGTGCCGCGTCCTCGCGGTTTCATCACGCGCGCCGCCTCGCGCCCGGCAAGGAAGCCGGAATAGGCCGCCATCTCCCAGACCTTCTGGTAGACGCGCCCCGTTGTCTCGGTGATGCCGAAGCGGACATTGGCGCCGATATTGAACACGCAGACTTCCAGCGGGCCGATCTCGGCCTCGATCTGGTCGACCATTGCGATGGTTGCGTCTTCCTCACGCGCATCGACGCCAAAGGCGCGCGCTCTGCCGCCTTCGGCTTCGATGTCTGAGACCAGCGCGGAAAGCGAATCGAGATTGCGCGCACGCCGGGTCACGCAGGCGGTGAGGCCCTCGCGTGCAAAGGCCCGGGCGATGGCGCCGCCTGTGGCATCGCCCGCCCCCACGATCAACGCTGCGCCCTGTGACATCGCCTTCTCCCGTTTCTTTTCGGAACTCACTCTGGCGCAGACCGGAGCCCGGCACAAGGCGCCGGGCTAAACCGAGAGATGAGCCGAACTCTGCGCAGCAGGATTGGCCGCATCAGTCAGACAACGCGGTCTCAGCGTTGGCAGGCCGGGCAATAAAAGGTCGACCGCCCTGATTGCACGATCCGCTTCACGATCGATCCGCAATGTTTGCAGGGCTCACCTTCGCGGTCGTAGACGTCGAACCGGTGCTGGAAATAGCCAAGTGCGCCGTCGGTAGCCGCGAAGTCCGAAATCGACGATCCGCCGGCTGCAATTGCCTCGGCGATGATGGCATTGACGGCCGGAGCGAGCCGCGCGGCGCGCTGGCCGGGAACGGAGCGCGACAGGCGTTTGGGCGAAATGCCCGCCCTGTAGAGCGCCTCGCAGACATAGATGTTGCCGAGCCCCGCGATGATCGACTGGTCAAGCAGGGCCGCCTTTATCGGCGCGGCTTTTCCGGCGAGTGCCTGGTCGAGGTAAGCGGCTGAAAATCCATTCGACAGCGGCTCGGGCCCCAGATCCTTTAACCTTGGATAAGCCCCGAACTGCTCGGCGGGCCAGAGTTCCATGAAGCCGAACCGGCGCGGATCGTTGTAGGTGACCGTCTCGCCGCCTTCCATGTAGAACACGACATGGTCATGGGCAGAGAGGTTTCCGGTCTCGTGGTGGAATTCGCCCTGCAAGGCCCCGGAAATCGTGAACCGTCCGGTCATGCCGAGGTGCATCACCAGCACTTCCCCCGTGGAGAGGTGCGCCGCGAGGAATTTCGCCTGCCGCGCGAGCCTGTCGATCCGCGCATTGGCAACCCGCTCGGCGAACCGGTCGGGGAGGGGAAAGCGCAGGTCCGCCCGCCGCTGTTCCAGCCGCAGGATGCGCCGGCCCTCCATGACAGGGGCAAGTCCGCGGCGAACTGTCTCGACTTCAGGTAATTCAGGCATCCTTATCGCATATACGCTAAGCAGGCAGCGGCATGTAAGGTGGCTCGGCATGGCTGGAACGGACGAAACACAGCGCAAGGTCTCTTTCGGGTTCGAAGAGGTGACGGAGGCCGAGAAAGTCGCCCGGGTCAAAGGCGTATTCCGCTCGGTCGCGTCCCGCTACGACCTGATGAACGATCTGATGAGTGCAGGTGTCCACAGGCTGTGGAAGCATGATGCGATGAACAAGGTGAACCCGCAGCCGGGCGAGCGCCATCTCGACGTCGCCGGCGGCACGGGCGAGCTGGCGCGGGCCTTTCTGGATCTCGCAGACAAGGCAGGCGCACGGCGCGGCGATACGCGCCAGGCGACGGCCATCGTGTGCGATATCAACGATGCGATGCTGGAAGCCGGCAAGGCGCGTCCAGACAATGCGAATTGGGAAGGCCGCCTCGACTGGGTCTGCGCCGATGGGCAGAAGCTGCCCTATCCGGACAAGAGCTTTGACGTGGTCACTGTTTCGTTCGGCATCCGCAATTTTGCAGACCGTGTGGCGGGCCTGCGCGAGTTCCGGCGCGTGCTGAAGACCGGCGGGCGCCTTGCGGTGCTCGAGTTCAGCCACATGACGGCGCCGCTCTTCCAGCAGGCCTATGACGCCTACAGCTTTGCCGTGATCCCGCCGCTCGGCAGCCTCGTTGCGGGCGACCGGGAAAGCTACCAATACCTCGTCGAATCGATCCGCCGGTTCCCGGAGCAATCCGTGTTCAAGGCCGAGATCGAGGATGCCGGTTTCGGGCAGGTCTCCGTCACCAATTATTCCGGCGGCATTGCCGCGCTCCATTTCGGCTGGGCGGTCTAGCGGTGCTGAAGGCGCTCTCCGACTACAGGCGCCTCATGCGGGCGGGCACAGCGCTCGCTCGGCATGACGTCGTGCTGCCGGGTGCGTACCAATCC
>JBGSKU010000297.1:0-5984 GCA_041741055.1 Hyphomonas sp. | reverse complement strand
CGCCGGCCCCGGACGCCGCACCGCCGCCTGCGACGTGGCGGGCACAGCTCGGTCTCGGAAACATCTGGGATTGAGTCAAAGTGGGGAGCCCCGGACGGAAACGCCCGGGGCTCCTTGCTTTCCAGATCGCAGGTTCCGGGTTAGGCTTCCGCAAAAGAAGCGGAGGAAACATCATGGCCGATGGGCACAAGGCTGAAGATCAGGCAAAGTTCCGGGAGATGCTCGAGGGCACCAAGGAAGACTGGGACATCATCGTCGAGCATTCGAAGCACTTCAACAAGGGACTCGCCAAGCGCGTCCTCGACCATCTGAAACTGCTCGACGGGGATTACGGTGGTTTCCCGGTCGACCGGCTCACCCACTCGCTGCAAACCGCGACGCGTGCGCACCGTGATGGACGCGACGAAGAGTATGTTGTTTGCGCCCTGCTGCATGACATCGGCGATACGCTCGGCAGCTTCAACCATCCGGACGTCGCCGCCGCGATCCTCAAGCCTTTCGTGTCGGAAGCCAATCACTGGATGGTCGCCAATCACGGCGCGTTCCAGGGCTATTATTTCTTCCACCATCTCGGGCTCGACCGGAACATGCGCGACCAGTTCCACGACAACCCGCATTTCGAGTACTGCGCCCAGTTCTGCCACCTCTACGACCAGGCGGCGTTTGATCCGGACTATGAAAGCGAGCCGCTGGAATTCTTCGCCCCGATGGTGGAGCGTCTGTTCGCGCGCCCGAAAAATTCCATGTATCTGAAGGCGATGCAGGAATAACCTGAAAGACAGGACAAAGCCGGATGCTGAAACTGCTGGTCTTTGTCCTGCTTGTGGCGGCCGTGATCTATGCCTTCACACGGCGCGTCCCGCCCAACCGGCCGCCGCGCGATCCGCCGCGTGACGGCGACCCGACGCCGCTGCTGCCAGCGAGCTTGGCCGGTTCGGACCGGGACGAGGCCTCGCCCCGCACGCCCGCCGGCGAGAACAATGAAATGGTCACAGGAGACATGGGCGATGGCGGTGATGGCAGCGATTGAAGCTATGCGCCGCACTGCCCTGTAATCACGCGAAAATCAGCTTCCGCTGGGTGGGCATTCGCCGGTATGCGCGACGCTGGTGCCTGCGGCGAGGGCTTCGCATTTGTTGCCATAGGTCTCGCCATCGCAGCCGCAGACCGGATTGTATTCACGGGTGCAGATTGTCGGTGTCTTCCGGCATTCGCCTGCCGCGTCAGCGACTCGGCGGCAGGTGCCGTCCGCATAGACGCAGGTGAGGCCATCGGCGCAGGAAAAGCCCGCAATTCCGCCGCACATTTCCCCCGCCTGAGCGATGCGGACGTTCGAAACGGGCGCTTCAGCTTCAGGCGCGGGGGCGGATTTATGCGCGAAGGCGCAGCCCGAAACGAGGGGCAGCGAAAGAGCGAGAAGGGCGAGTCGCATGGGGGTCTCCGGTGTTCTGGAGAGCCTGCGACCCGCGCCGTTCCTTGGCAAGAGCGGTAGATTACTTCGCGCTTTCGGAAACCGCAGCGAAGATGTTCTGACCATGCTCGCCGCCGGACTTGAAGGCCGGCCGGGTCGTGTTCACGTCTGTGATCTGGTCCCATTTGGCTGCGACCGCTTCGGCGGTCAGCGCTTCGCCGGCACCGACGAACACGCCGGCGGTCTCGACAATGCGGGCCATCGAGAAGGCGCCTGCGCCGGCCGACAGGATCATGCCGGTCGGGGCCTCTTCCTTGACCAGGTTGATGACGCCGGGGGTGACGTATTCCGGTTTCAGGGCGGCCAGCATCTGCTCGGACATGATATCCTCGGTCATGCGGGTTGCCGCAATCGGGCACACCGCGTTGATCTTGATGTCGTTTTTCGCGCCTTCGATCTTCAGCGTGTTCATCATGCCGACCACGCCCAGCTTTGCGGCGCCATAGTTCGCCTGGCCGAAATTGCCATACAGGCCGGTCGACGACGTGGTGACGACGATACGGCCATAGTTCTGGGCTTTCATGATGTCCCAGGCGGCTTTCACGGGCAGGAAGCTGCCGCGCAAGTGGACCGCCAGCACCAGGTCGATATCGTCGATAGACATTTTCGAGAAGGATCGGTCGCGCAGGATGCCGGCATTGGCGATGATGATGTCGATGCGGCCCCATTTGGCCATCGTGTCATCGATCATTTTCTGCACGCCGGCCTCGTCGGAAACCGACGAACCATTGGCGATGGCTTCGCCGCCGAAGGCTTCGATTTCCTTCACCACGGCTTCGGCTGCAGCAGAGTTGCCGCCTGTGCCGTCGCGCGAGCCGCCCAGATCGTTGATCACGACCTTGGCGCCGCGGCGAGCGAGTTCCAGCGCATGTGCGCGGCCAAGGCCGCCGCCAGCACCGGTGACAATGGCAACACGGCCGTCAAAGCGGATCTCGGACATGGGGGGTCTCCTGAAAGCGGTTGTGATTTGGGCGGTGTCACACCAGACGTTCACGTCAACGTCAAGCATATCCCCTGCGTCACCTCGACCCGCAGGCCCGCTTGATCTGCCCCGCGGTCAATCTTGCCAGCCGCCCGGCGCCGTGATCTTCTCAGTTCCGAAACAATACCCAGGAGGAAAGACAATGCTGGCCTATGTGACACTCGGAACCAACAACAAGGAGAAGGCGCTCGCTTTCTACGATGCCGTTCTCGGCGAAATGGGCGCCAAGCGCTTCTTCGCGAACGAGCGTCTGCAATTCTACGGCGTCGGCCCAGGCCAGCCGATGCTCGCCATCGGCGATGCCTATGACAAGAACCCCGCCAGCGCCGGCAACGGCGTGATGCCCGCGCTCTCGGCCAAAGACAAGGAAACCGTCGACAAGGTCTACAACAAGGCCATTGAACTCGGCGCCGCAGACGAAGGCGCGCCCGGCAACCGGATGCCGACCTTCTACGGCGCCTACTTCCGCGACCCCGACGGCAACAAGATCTGCGTCTGCAAGCTGGGCTGAGCCGGCCTCAGGACAGCCCCATCAAAGCCCCCGGTCAGACGGCCGGGGGCTTTTCGTATGGCAGCTAATCGCCGGAGGCGGTCATAGGCGACCACCAACAAACGCCCGCGACGTCGACCGCCTCTCTTCTCTGCTGAGCTACCGTTCTGATCGATCGTGGGGCGCACGTGGACTTTTAACCCGCAGCAATCGTGGCGCAGAACGTTCCTGTCGCAGCCAACATTCTGCCTCGTCGCCTGCAGACCGACCTCAGACGGATATTGCGCGCCAAATGGCTTTTCAAGGCTCAGTAACGCTGATGGAACCGTGTCTTCGTGCTGACGCAAGCCTTGAGGCTTCTACGGAGGTTTCGCCCGCCTTTCAAGGCGAACTCGCGAGGGCTTTCATCGAAACTCCCACTTCCAGATACTGTGGCTCACGTATAGGTTGGGCATCAAGGCGTATAAGCCAAACCTCGGGGAGGGTGTTGAATGTGGTTCGGACGGACTCTGCTTTCGTTTGTCTCCGTGGCATTTCTGGCCCTGTTTGCGATCTGGCTCTGGCCGCTTTTCGCGGGCGGCGATCCTGCGCCAGTTGCCGTGCAGGCGCCGGCACAGGACGCCGTGATGATCCGTACATCCGGCAATGCGCTCCGTGTCCGGTCCGCTCCGGACCTTTCAGACAACGTCATCTCCAGCCTCGCCAACGGGGAGGCCGCCTGGGTGTGCGAACGAAAGAACGATTGGATCCGCCTTGAATCCGGCACGGTAAGCGGCTGGGTTTCGGCACGCTTTACGCAGCAAGCGCAGCAGGCTCCAGAGCGGCGTGTGTCGCAGGCGTGCGCGCCGGCTCTCCCGCAGGTTCGATCGGCCGGGACCTATGTCAGCCGTTTGCAGGGTATGGTTCTCCGCCTGCCGCAAGGCGAACGCATCGCACCTCTCCTTGAAGGTGTTCCGCGTCTTGCGTTCATCTTTGCAGGGCCGGCCGCGCTGATTTTCGGGCTGCAGGCTTGCTTCCTCGCCCGGAGCCTCCCGTCCGGAAACTTGCATGCAATGCCTATCGTCCGGGAACAGGCCTCCCTGCGCCCTGGCAGCCTGCGCACGCTTTGTTGGCTTGGATGGATCATGGTGACCCTGATGCTTCTGCTCGCCTTCCTGACGGCGCCGCCGCGCAGCGTCGTCATACAGAAGGGCGCGACCATGATCGCGGAGGCCGGCGAGCCCGAACAGTTGGCTGATCTCGTCTACCGCCAGAAGTCGATCGGCCTCACCCACCTCTTCCCGTTTTTCCCAACCGTTTCCGATCTCGAGCTCGCATCGCAGGATCGTCAGAAGTCCTGGCGCGTCAGTGATGCCTATCGTGATGCGCACAAGCCGAACTTCGACCGAAAGTTCGCCCCGATGAAATGGCGCTACTTTGTCGGCGTGCCCTGGCTGGCTGCGCTGGCTGGAGCCGGGTTCTGGAGCCTTCGGTTCGGGCGTCTGTGCAGCGATGCGCTGACCTATCGCAGCGTGCTCGGGAGCGACACCTTCCAGTCGTATCGGGATTTCATCAATGCACCCGGGCGCACGGAGCACTTCCGCAAGAGGGCGGCCCGGCGGATGAACGCAAAGCTCAACCGCTATGTCGCATTTCTGACTGCGATAACGAAGCGGCAGAAGTCGGCGCCCTTGCGGGACTGGTTCATCGCTCTTGCACGCCGGATCAATCCGAAGCATCCGCCTCGCGTCCAGATTTCTTTCGAACGCAACAAGCACCTGACGCCGTGGCGCAAGCTCATGGAAAATCATCTCGCGGCTTTGACGGGTGCGATCAGCAAGGTGCCGCCCGACCAGGTCGAAGAGCTCCGAAAATCCATGGATGTCACCAGACGCCAGCTTGCCTATGAGAACGTTCACGAGTTCTCGTCTGTCTCGAACAAGCAGATGTTCGACATGCTGGAAAAGGTTGTCGCTAGCACGCTCACATCGATTTTCACGTTCGTGTTCACCGACAAGCTCCTCAATTTCGGGACTGCGGCTTCGACCGACAAGTTGCGGGTGGTCTACGACATTCAGACCCAGCCGAACCTGTTTTGCAAAACGGACGTGCAAACGCCCGAAGAATCGAGAGACTGGTTTGCCGGCATCCTGTTCAACTGGAAGTTTGACGCACAGGGGCCACGCGGCAAGGGCGCAGCCACGTTCAAGACCAATCCCGCGCGCCAGTTTTCCACGCGTGACATGACTGAACGCGGCGTGTTCGTGTCCATGGCAGTCAGCGCATTTGTTGCCATGGGGAAGGAATTCCTGAACTCGGTCGGACTGGCGGGAGATGCCGAAGCGTGGAAGGAACTCGTCCGCAGTTCAGAGGCGTCGGCGGCAAAGACGCAAGAGAGTATCAAGTCGCTGATTGATGAGGCAGGCGGCGAGATCCTCGATGCGGCGCTCGAGGATCACCAGCGGGAGATTGAACTCTTCTTGTCGAGCCTGCACGCGCATTTCGAGACGGTCGGACAGACCCTGATGACCCAGCTGCTCTCGGAAATCGACTGGAGCAGTATCGAAATCAGCACTTGACCCCATCACGACCATTGTTTGCGAAGTACAGAGCGAGAGGCAACGCGTGCCGTGTGGCGCCCTATAGCCCGTCCGTCAATTGGCATGGGAGGCTCGTTCGAGGGCGAACCTGCCTGGCGCAGGACCGAGGCGCCAGAGTGGGAGGCTGCCAGTGGATCCTGACGAAAGGCGCCCCTTCGCTGTCATATTATTGAATCCGGCGAACCTGAATCAGTAATTCTGCCAAGGCTGACTCTGCATTCCGGCACCTGACTAGTGACCTGCGCCCCTTTGGAACCGCGTTCAATTTGAGAAACCAACTTTGCAAGCCGTTCCCAAAAACCGGTGCGCCGACGTCTGTTTAGGGCCGAGGTTGTGTAAAAACGCTCTAACTTTTCGTGCGTGGTGATGTGTCGTCGGCGGCATGTTCCGATCAGGCGATTGCCTGGATCAGGGAGCGGACTCCGAAGATGGCGATCATTCTCTTGAGGTTATAGGCCAGTA
>JBGSKU010000296.1:0-2754 GCA_041741055.1 Hyphomonas sp. | reverse complement strand
CGCAACAGTGCCGCAGCGGATGACGCTGACGGTGCCGGCGGTGATCCGTGCGCGGCGCGGCGTGCTGCTGATGTTCGGCGAGGCCAAACGCGCCGTATTTGAAGCGGCCGCAACGGCAGATCCCCTGCAATGCCCGGTACGCTATGCTATGGATGGCATGGGCGACCGGCTCGCAACCCATTGGGCTCCCTGAATGACCGTAAAACTCAATCCTGTCGTCGAAGAGGTCACCGCGCGGATCGAGGCGCGCTCCCGAGAGTCGCGGGCCGCTTATCTGGACATGATCCGCTCCCGGAGGCCAGCGGCGTTCGCCCGGTCCCGTTTGACGGAAGGCAATCTCGCGCACGCCTCGGCGGGCTGCGCGGTGATCGAGAAGGCGCAGATCCTGGGTGCAGGATGGCCCGTGATCGGCATCATCACGGCTTACAATGACATGCTCTCGGCGCATGCGCCGTACGAGTTCTATCCGCAACTGATTCGCGACGCCGCGCGCGAGGTGCATGCGGTGGCGCAGGTGGCGGGCGGTGTGCCGGCAATGTGCGATGGCATCACGCAGGGCCAGGAGGGCATGGAACTGTCGCTGTTTTCCCGCGACGTGATTGCCATGGCTTCGGCCATCGGCCTGTCGCACGATGCTTTCGACGCGGCGCTGCATCTCGGTGTCTGCGACAAGATCGTGCCGGGCCTGGTGATTGCAGCACTGCGATTCGGCTGGCTGCCGTCGATTTTTGTGCCGGCTGGTCCTATGCCGTCCGGTCTGCCGAACCCGGAAAAGGTCCGTGTCCGGCAATTGTTTGCGGAAGGCAAAGTCGGCCGCGAAGCGCTGCTGAAGGCGGAAGCGGAGAGCTATCACAGCCCGGGCACCTGCACATTCTATGGTACGGCGAACTCCAACCAGATGCTCATGGAAGTGATGGGGCTGCACCTTCCGGGCGCCGCCTTCCCGAACCCTGGAACACCGCTACGAACGGCGTTGACCCGCGCTGCAACGCAGCGGGCCGCGGCGATCACGGCGCAGGGACAGGATTACCGCCCTGCGGGAGAGATGATCGACGCGCGGTCCATCGTGAACGGGATCGTCGGGCTGATGGCGACGGGCGGCTCGACCAATCATGCGCTGCACATTCCGGCTTTCGCGGCGGCGGCGGGCTTGTCGGTGACGCCGCAGGACTTCGCGGACCTGTCGCACGTGACGCCCCTGCTGGCGCGGATCTATCCGAATGGCGCGGCGGATGTGAACCATTTCCACGCGGCGGGCGGCATGGGGTTCCTCGTGGCGCAGCTGTTGTCGGCAGGCCTGCTGCACGGCGATGCGCAGGGCGTCGCGGGGCCGATTTCGGCATATGCGCAGGAGCCTTACCTGAAAGACGGCGCGCTGGCCTGGCGTCCGGCGCCGGAACAGAGCGGCGATGAGGATGTGCTACGTCCCGTTGACAACCCGTTCACCGCCGATGGCGGGATGCGCCTGATGGAAGGTCCCCTGGGCGAGGGGGTGTGCAAGGTGTCTGCAGTCAAGCCAGCTCAGCGTATCGTCGAAGCGCCGGCGCTGGTGTTCGATTCGCAGGACGCGCTGAAGGAAGCCTTCGAGTCGGGGCGGCTCGACCAGGATTTCGTCGCGGTCGTGCGGTTCCAGGGCGCAGCAGCCAATGGCATGCCCGAGCTGCACGGTTTGACGCCGGTACTGGGCGTCTTGCAGGACCGGGGGCACAAGGTGGCACTCGTCACGGATGGGCGGATGTCCGGTGCCAGCGGCAAGATCCCGGCGGCGATCCACATCTGCCCCGAAGCGGCCCATGGCGGGGCGATCGCCCGAGTGCGCGATGGTGATGTGATCCTTCTCGACGCAGAGGCCGGGCGGCTGGAGCTGAAAGTCGATCCGGCAGAGTTTGCAGCGCGCGAGCCGGCCCCGTTCCGGCCGAACCGGGCGCCCATGGGTCTCGGACGGGAAATGTTCGACCTGTTCCGGCTGAACGCGAGCAGCGCGTCGGCCGGCGCGAGCCCGTTCAATTTCCTTGGGCTGCGGAGCTAGGCTCATGCTGCTGGTGGGAGATGTGGGCGGGACGCATGCCCGGTTCGCCATCGCGAGCCGCCAAGGGGGCACGTTCGTCATTGAGAAATTCAAGGTGCTTGAGGGCGACGCCTACGCGACCTTTGACGACGCCTTGGCGGCCTATCTCGGCTCAGCTGAAGTCCATCCGGACGCGGCCTGCATTGCGATTGCCGGGCCCGTGCGGGGCGGGCAGGGGCACCTGACGAACCGGGACTGGGCCGTGTCGGAGCAGGCGTTGCGCCAGCGGTTCGGGATGGCCCGGGCGCTGGTCGTGAATGATTTCCTTGCAATGGCGCGGTCGGTTCCCGAGCTGCCGGCCGAGGCCTTCGAGGCGCTGTTTGCCGGCGAACCTGTCGCGGGCGCGCCTGTTCTGGTGGCTGGGCCCGGGACCGGGTTCGGGGTGGCGACATTGCTGCCCGACGGCGACCATTGGCGGGTCATTTCCGGCGAGGGCGGGCATATGGCCTATGCACCACGGACCGCTCAGGAGCGCGAACTGGCCTCGCTGCTGGCGCGCGACCATGGGTATGTGTCGAACGAATTGGTGGCCTCCGGCAGCGGGCTGGAGGAGGTGCACGCCGCCTTCTGCGAGATCTATGGGGTGGCGTATGCGCCGATGTCGCCGCAGGAGATGCGGCGCCGGGCAGATGCGGGCGAGGCGATGTACCAGGCGCTGATCGAGGTGCGGGCGCTGGCGGTGATGG
>JBGSKU010000295.1:0-4008 GCA_041741055.1 Hyphomonas sp. | reverse complement strand
GCCCGCCGACGCCCGAATCGAACACGAGGACGCGGCCTCGCGCGGGTGAGGGATCAAAGTTGAAGGGCATGGTTTCGCTCATCTGTGCAGGAAACTAGGCGCATTCGGAGGCGGCGCAATACAGGCAAGGTGGCGGCGCAGGCGTGGCGGCTGGCACAAAACTTGTTGTGCACCGCACAATCGCAGACTAGCTTGAGGCGGAACAGATGGGAAAACAGGACATGATGGACTTCTGGCTGAACTCCTGGCGCAACTATACGACCATCACGGCGGCCTCGCTTGAAGCGCTGTTGAACATGCAAAAGGGCGTGATGAGCTTCTCCCAGATCACATTGTCGGACGGGTTCGACGATAAGGACGGGACCTTCATGCGCGAGGCCTTCCACCGCGCGGCTGACGCCAATGTGCGCCGCTGGGCGGATACGGCCGACCTGCTGAAAGGCATGCCAAGTTGGGTGCAGACGATGCATACCCTGCCGAGTTCCACGCTGACCGACCTGTTCGACAAGGCCCAGCGCACGCGCGGCTGAAGCCGCTGCATTCCGGTTTGCAGCCCCCATGGACTTGGCGCACGCGCTGATTTACGCCGGGGCATGGCTCACCCGATCGATCATCTGAAGACCCTCGAGCAGCGCCTTCTGTGGCTGGCTTCGTGGACCGTGCACAATGCCAACCATCTGCGCGAGAAGCGCGACGATGACGTGAAGGTGGGCGGGCACCAGGCGAGTTGTGCTTCGATGGTGTCGATCCTGACCGCGCTGTATTTCCATGTGCTTCGGCCCGAAGACCGCGTGGCGGTGAAACCGCATGCTGCGCCTGTGTTCCACGCGATGCACTACCTGATGGGCAACCAGACGCGCGAGAAGCTCGAGAACTTCCGTGGCTATGGCGGCGCGCAGTCCTATCCCTCGCGGACCAAGGACATTGACGACGTGGATTTTTCCACGGGCTCGGTGGGCCTCGGCGTGGCCGAGACGGCATTTGCCTCGATCATCCAGGACTACCTGATCGCCCGTCCGTGGACGGAGCTTGGATCGGGTACGCGCAAGGCCGGCCGCATGGTGGCCCTGGTGGGCGATGCGGAACTGGACGAAGGCAATGTATACGAATGCCTGCAGGAAGGCTGGAAGCACGGCCTGCGCAATACCTGGTGGATCATCGACTATAACCGCCAGAGCCTCGACGGCGTAGTGCACGAAGGCCTCTGGGCGCGGGTGGAGGCGATCTTCAAGGCGTTCGGCTGGCGTGTGGAAGTGCTGCGGTTCGGCGCCTTGCAACGCGCAGCATTTGCAGAGCCCGGCGGCGCACACTTGAAACAGTGGATCGAAACCTGCCCCAATTCGCTCTATTCGGCGATGATCTATCTGGGCGGCGCAGCCTGGCGCAGGCGCCTGCTGGACGATATCGGCGACCAGGGCGACGTGACGGCGCTGATCGAGCGACGCACGGACGCAGAGCTCAGCATGCTGATGAACAACCTCGGCGGCCAGTGCATCGAGACGCTGTGCGAGGCATTCGACCGCGCGCGCGACGACACGCCGACCGTGTTCCTCGCCTATACGATCAAGGGCTGGGGCACGCCGCTGGCCGGCCACAAGGACAACCATTCGGGTCTGATGACCAAGGCGCAGATGGCCGAGTTCCAGAAGGCGATGGGCGTGGCAGAGGGCGAGGAATGGGAGCCGCTGGCGGGCGTCAAGGACGCCGCCGGCCTGCGCAGCTTCCTCCGCGAGGTGCCGTTCTTTGCAGCGGGCCCGAGGCGCTATACTTCGCCGGCCGTGCCCTCGCCCGGACCGGTCTTCCTGGACGACGAAATGCTGTCAACGCAGGCCGGGTTCGGCAAGATCCTCGACGCCCATGCCAAGGAAGACACCGAGCTGTCGCGCCGGATCGTGACCACCTCGCCGGATGTGACCGTGTCGACGAATCTCGGCCCCTGGGTCAACCGGCGCGGCCTGTTCGCGCGCGAGAGCTTGGCCGATACGTTCCGTGACCAGAAGATTCCATCCGCACAGAAATGGCAATTCTCGCCCGAAGGTCAGCATATCGAGCTTGGCATCGCGGAGATGAACCTGTTCCTGCTGCTCGGCGCAGCGGGCTTGTCGCATTCCCTCTTCGGCGAACGGCTGATCCCCATCGGCACGGTGTATGACCCCTTCATTGCGCGCGGCCTCGATGCCTTGAACTATGCCTGTTACCAGGACGCGCGCTTCATCATTGCCGGCACGCCGAGCGGCGTGACGCTCGCGCCGGAGGGCGGCGCGCACCAGTCCATAGGCGCACAGCTGATCGGCATGAGCCAGGACGGGCTGGTCTCTTTCGAACCGGCTTTCCTGGATGAACTGTCGATCATCATGGACTGGAGTTTCGACTACCTGCAGCGCGACGGCGAGGGCGATCCGGACGAGCGCACCTGGCTGCGCGACGAAACGGGCGGTTCGGTATACCTGCGCCTGTCGACCAAGCCGGTGGAACAGGTGCGCGTGTGGCAGCGCGACGATGCCGCCTTCCGGCAGGGGGTGATCGATGGCGGCTACTGGCTGCGCAAGCCGGGGCCGAATTGCGAAGTGGTGATTGCCTACCAGGGCGTGATTGCACCCGAGGCCATCAAGGCCGCAGCGCGGATCGGTGAAGGGCGCCGCGATATCGGCGTGCTGGCGGTAACCTCCGCAGACAGACTGAATTCAGGCTGGACGGCGGCGCGGCGCGCCCGCGCGCGCGGACAGGCGAAGGCGAAGAGCCAGATCGAACGCCTGATGGAAGGCGTGCCGCCGCATTGTCAGCTGATCACCGTGACGGACGGGCATCCGGCGACGCTGGCCTGGATCGGCGGCGTGAAAGGCCATGCCGTCACGCCGCTCGGCGTCGAGCATTTCGGGCAGACCGGCACGATCCGCGACCTCTACCGGCATTTCCAGATCGATGCCGATGCCATCGTCTCCGCGGCCAGCCACCTTTCTCCCGGGCGCGTGCTTTAGACCCACTGGCGCAGCACGGCGCATGGGGTTAGCCTTGCGTAGATAGCCGGCAAAAGACCGGTCGAGGGAGGATATCATGCTGACACGCCGGCTGCGGCTCGTGGCCGCGTTTTCATGGATTGCGGCCTGCGCGGCGCCACCTGCGCCCGTACGCCAATCCGATGTGACAATCTATGTCGCTCGCGAGGTCATCCCGATGACCGGCGAAGGCGTGACCGCCGAGGCGGTCGCGGTGGAAGGCGGCCGCGTGGTGGCGGTGGGCAGTCTCGACGCTTTGCAGGCCGGACATCCGGGGGCAGGCATCGACGAGACCTTCCGTGACAAGACGATCGTGCCTGGCCTGATTGATCCGCACATGCATGTTCTGCTGGGAGGGATGCTCTATGCGCACCCGTTCGCGCCGCCCTGGACGATGGCAACGCCGGAAGGCATGACGGCGGACTACCCCTCCCCTGACGCCTTCCGCGCGCGACTTGCCGAAATCGTTGCCGAAGCACCGCAGGATGGATCACCTTTGGTTGTGTACGGATTTCATAACCTGGTGCAGGGCGATCTCGACCGGCACATCCTGGATGCAGTGGCCCCGGACCGGCCGATGATCGTGTGGCACTATTCCGGGCACGACTTCTATCTCAACTCCGCCGCCCTCGACATGATCGGCGCGACGCCCGCGCTGGCGGAGACCTTCCACGGCGTGGACCTTGATGGGGAGGGTGCACTGACCGGGCGCATCTACGAAGACGCGGCGATGGTGGTCTTCGCCCGGGCAAAGGACGTGCTGTTCGATCCCGTCAGTTTCGGCGCGGGGATCGAGCGGTATTTCGACATCGTCCGCAATGCGGGCGTGACCACGACGGCGGACCTTGGCTATGGCGTGTTCGGGCTGGCGTTGGAAGACCAGACGATCGCTGCGAGCTGGTCGATGGCGGATGATGGCTTCCGGCTGTACCTGATCCCCGAATTCCGCTCGATGCAGCGGGAGTTCGGCGCCGGCGCGCCACAGGCGGTGCTGGACATGGTGCGCGGCGCG
>JBGSKU010000294.1:0-4196 GCA_041741055.1 Hyphomonas sp. | reverse complement strand
GTGCTCTTCCGATCTGCAGCCAGCGCCGCGCCGACATCCGGACCGCCGATCAGGCAGGCCGACAGGCCGGCCGGTGCGTCCCCGAACTGGCGCAAGGCGCGGGCGAAGACCGCCGAGACAGCGAGTGCGGTGAGCGGCGTTTTCTCCGACGGCTTCCAGATGACCGGGTTGCCGCAGACAAGCGCCAGCGCCGCATTCCAGGCCCAGACGGCAACCGGAAAATTGAAAGCGGTGATGATGCCGGCGGGTCCGGCCGGATGCCAGGTTTCCATCATGCGGTGGCCGGGGCGTTCCGAGGCGATCGTGAGGCCGTGCAGCTGGCGCGCGAGGCCGACGGCAAAGTCGCAGATGTCGATCATCTCCTGCACCTCGCCCTCGGCTTCAGCCGGGATCTTGCCCGCTTCCAGCGTGACCAGCGTCGCGAGGTCTTCCTTCGACGAACGCAGTTCCTCGCCCAGCAGGCGGACCAGTTCGCCGCGCCTGGGCGCAGGCACATCGCGCCATTGCTCGAAGGCCTGGCTTGCGGCCGCAATCGCGGCTTCCACCGCACCGGGCGAAGCCATCTCAAGATGGGTGAGGATATCGCCTGTCAGCGGTGTACGGCAGGCCAGCGCGCCGGAGGTTGCAGGCTGGAGGCCGAAGCGGGCCAAGGCGGCGGAAGCAATGGGTCGGAGGCTCATACAGCCGGTCTAGCGGGCGCGCGCGGACGGGGAAAGCCCCCGCCCGGCTGGATCAGGCGAAGTCCTTGCCGGTCTCGATCACGCGCTCGGTGACTTGCGGCGCGGCGGAGTTCTTGCCCTGCATCTTCTGGTATTTGATATAGGCCGGGCCGAGCACGACGAGGAAGAGGACCGGCAGGAAGAACAGGATCATCGGCACGGTCAGCTTCGCGGGCAGCGCAGCCGCTTTTTTCTCAGCTTCCGACATCCGCATCTCGCGGTTTTCCTTCGCCATCATGCGCAGCGCATCGCCGAGCGGCGTGCCGTATCGTTCGGCCTGGCCGAGCGCCATGCAGACGGCCTTGACGCCTTCGTGGCCCGTCCGGATCGCGAGGTTTTCGTAGGCCTGCCGGCGATCAGGCAAGTAAGAGAGCTCGGCCACCGTGATCCCGAATTCCTCGGCAAGTTCGGGCGAAGCCGAGCCGATTTCCTGGCTGACCTTCTGGAAGCCCATCTCGATCGACATGCCGGCCTCGACGCAGATCAACAACATGTCGAGCGAGTCCGGAAACGCGCGCATCAGGGATTTCTGCCGGTTCTGCGCAAGGTTCGAGATGTAGAGGTTTGGCGCATAGAAGCCGGCCGCAGCGCCAAAGGCGAGCGAGCCGTACTTCATGGTCGGGTTCAGACCGTGATCGTTGACGAAAAAGATATAAAGGAAGGTCAGCGTGGCGCCGACGAAGGGCAGCGCCATACGTGCGAAATAGAAGGCCGAAATCGGACCCGGGCCGCGCAGGCCGGCCTGGTTCATCAGCTTGACGACGTTTGGATCTTCCAGTGCCTTGGCGAGGTTCAGCTTGGACGAAATGCTGCCGACGACCGAGTCGTCCTTGCGGCGAAGGCCCTTCTTCTCGAGCGCCGCGCGGCTCTGCTTGCGCAGTTTTTCGCGCTGGGTCGCAACGGCCTTAAGGCGGGTTTCGAGCTTGTTGCCCTGCAGGTAGGGCATGGCCGCCGTCAGAAAGGTGAAGAATACGGCGGCCGCAACGAGATAGGCCGCCAGGGTCTGGGGCTTCGTGAAGGACAGGATGAACTCGTACACGCGCTGCCTGCCTTACATATCGAAGTTGATCATATTGCGCATGACCGTAATGCCAGCGCCCATCATGCCTGCGGCCATCGCGAGGATCACGTGACCCGTCTCGGTACGGAACAGTTCCATGATGTATTCCGGCGTGGTCATGAACACCATGACGCCCACCGCGAAGGGCAGCGAACCGATGATGAAGCCGGAGGCCTTGGCTTCAGAGGACAGTGCGTTGACCTTTTCGCGCATCATCTTGCGCGAGCGGATAACCGCTGACAGGTTGCCCAGCGCTTCGGAGAGGTTGCCGCCGGCCTTTGCCTGGATGGCCAGAACGATTGCGAAGAAGTTGACCTCCTGAAGCGGCATGCGCTTGTACAGTGCGGCCAGTGCGCGCTCGAGACCGGAACCCATGGCGAGATTGTCAGCGAAGGTGAGGAATTCCTTCTTCAACGGCTCGGGGCTTTCCTTGCCGATGATGCGGATACATTCGCCCAGCGGCAGGCCGGTTTTCACACCGCGCACGATCACATCCAGCGCATCGGCGAACTGGTTGACCATCTTCTTGTGACGGCCCTTGATCATCGTGTTGAGCACGAACTGCGGCAGACCGAACGTGCCCGCAAAGAAGGCTGCGCCGCACAGGACCGGCCGGCTCTTGAAGCTGATGCCGCTGATGACGAGGCCATCGGCCCCGGAGATCCAGACCACGCCCGCGCACACGGCGCCGGCGATCACCGAGATCACCCAGAACATCGGAACCGGAATTTCGAGACCCGCCTGGGTCAGCTTCGAAGCGATATCACGCGCCGCCGTGATCTTGCGGCGCTCCTTGTCCTGCTTGCGCAGGTTTTCGAGCATCTCTTGCGTCTTGGCACGGCGGCGAACCGCATCGTCGGCCGCCTTGCCATTGGCTTTGGCGTTCGGAACCATCCGCCCTGCCCCGATCTCACGGGCGCGCTTCCTGGCGGCATCATCCTGGCCAGTGGTGAACGTGAAGCCGATGCCGACGATCGCCACGAAAGCGAGTGCAGCGACGATGAGGATGATCAGTGTCTGGTTCATCAGGCGCCGTTCAGCGAATCAAGCGCAGCAGCCAGTTCGCGTTCCATGTTGTAGTAAGAGGCGCGCTCCCAGAAGCGCGGGCGGCCGATGCCCATGCCGCGATGGCGGCCGATGATCTTGCCGTTGTCGTCTTCGCCGTCGATCTCGTACTTGAGGATGTCCTGCAGGACGATCGTGTCGCCCTCCAGGCCGAGGACTTCGGTGATGCACATTATGCGGCGCGAACCATCGCGCAGGCGCGAAGCCTGAACGACCACGTCGATCGAACCAACGATCATTTCACGGATGGTTTTGGCAGGCAGCGAGAATCCGCCCATCGTGATCATCGATTCGACACGGCTGAGCGCTTCGCGCGGAGAGTTGGCGTGCAGCGTACCCATCGAGCCATCGTGACCGGTGTTCATGGCCTGCAAGAGGTCGAACGCTTCGGGTCCGCGGACCTCGCCCACGATAATCCGTTCCGGGCGCATACGCAGACAGTTCTTGACCAGCTCGCGCATCGTGATTTCACCCGAACCTTCGATGTTCGGTGGGCGCGTTTCGAGGCGCACGACATGGGGCTGTTGCAGCTGGAGTTCGGCGGAGTCTTCGCAGGTGATGACGCGCTCGCCCGGCTCGATGAAAGCCGTGAGACAGTTGAGAAGCGTTGTTTTACCTGAGCCGGTGCCGCCTGAGATCAGGACGTTGCAGCGGCTGTGGCCGATGATGCGGAGTACTTCGGCGCCGGCTTCGCTGATCGAGCCGAACTTCACGAGGTCCTGCAGCTTCAGCTTGTCTTTCTTGAACTTACGAATGGTGAGCGTCGGGCCGTCAATGGCGAGCGGCGGAGCGATAACGTTCACACGCGAGCCATCAAGCAAGCGCGCGTCGCAGATCGGCGAGCTTTCATCGACGCGGCGGCCAACCTGGCTCACAATGCGCTGGCAGATGTTCATAAGCTGCGCGTTGTCGCGGAAACGGATATTGGTCCGCTCGATTTTGCCGTTGACCTCGATATAGGTCGTGTCGGCCCCGTTGACCATGATGTCGGCGATGTCGTCGCGCGCCAGAAGCGGCTCGAGCGGGCCATAGCCGAGGACGTCGTTACAGATATCATCCAGCAGGTATTCCTGCTCGGAGATCGACATCACGACATTCTTGATGCTGATGATCTCGACGACGATATCTCGGATTTCCTCGCGCGCGCTTTCGGTGTCGAGCTGGGCGAGCTGCGACAGATCGATGGTGTCGATCAGCGCATTGAAGATCGTCGTCTTGGTATTGTAATACTGTTCCGAGTGCTGATTGACCTTGCGGACCGGCTCCGGCTTGATGTCCGGCGTCTTCAGCTTGACTGCAGGGGCAGCCGGTCCCGGCGGAGGCGCGGGCCGGGCTGCGGCCGGTGCCGCAGG
>JBGSKU010000293.1:0-3371 GCA_041741055.1 Hyphomonas sp. | reverse complement strand
CGGACCGTCCGCTGGCGGATCACCCGGCCTCGGCGGCGGATCGCTGCCCGGCCTTCCCGGGAGCAAGAAGAAATGACCAATCCAGACCAGACCCTCGCCCTGTTCCAGCTGAACCAGCTGCGCGCATCCATCGACAATATGGACTCGATCCTGATCCACACGCTGGCCGAGCGCTTCAAGCTGACCCAGGAAGTCGGCAAGCTGAAAGCGCTGCACAATCTTCCGCCTGCAGACAAGACGCGCGAAGCCCAGCAGATCGAGCGCCTCACATCTCTCGCGCATGAGTCCGGGCTGGACCCGGCCTTTGCCGAGAAAATCATCGCCTTCATTGTGGCGGAAGTGATCCGCCACCATGAACAGATCCGTGGCCATGAGGCCGAATAGAACAAGAACCCCGAGAGACAAGACTTAACAGGAGATCCCCATGTCACTCAAAATCAGGCTCGCCCGCGGCGGGTCCAAGAAGCGCCCCTTCTACTCGATCGTCGTTGCCGACGCCCGCGCGCCGCGCGACGGCCGCTTCATCGAGAAGATCGGCACCTATGATCCGCGCCTCGCCAAGGATTCGGCCGAGCGCGTGAAGGTCGATGCCGTCAAGGCCGCCGACTGGATCAAGAAAGGCGCCCAGCCCACCGACCGCGTGCTGCGCTTCCTCTCGAAAGTCGAAGTCGACGGTAAGCCGGTGGCCACCTGGACCAACGGCAACAACCCGAACAAGGGCGCCCCGGGCAAGAAAGCCCAGGAGCGCGCGAAGGAGCGCGCCGACAAGGCCGCTGCCAAAGCCGCCGCTGCCGCTGAACCGGCTGCTGAAGAGTCTGCCGAAGCCTAAGCGGACCGGCGACTGTCGCCGCGTCTGGAACAGCCAGCGCTCCTGTCCG
Organism: Hyphomonas sp.; assembly: GCA_041741055.1. Taxonomy (GTDB): domain Bacteria; phylum Pseudomonadota; class Alphaproteobacteria; order Caulobacterales; family Hyphomonadaceae; genus Hyphomonas. The sequence continues at coordinate 2,493 of JBGSKU010000293.1, read as the reverse complement.
GGGCGCTGGCTTTTTCATGTGAACAGTTGCCAACGGCCCGCGCATGGACGGTTCAGGCGCGCGGCGGCAAAACGGTCCGCGTTATCTGGAGACTGTGCCATGCCCCGTGATTTTCTCGCCCAAACCCTTCTGGCCGCTGCCTTCTTGGTGATCGCCGCAGCGCCCGGCGCCGGCGCCCAGAAGAGCGATGTCGAAGCCCATCGGCGCAGCCCGCCGCCGGCCAGCGGCCCGGCAGAGATCACCTTCTATTCCGGCACCGGTTTGCGCGGTACGGCGGTGACCCTGGTGGGCAATGAGCAGAGCTTCGCCAGCCTGCGCTTCAACGACAAGGCGCGCAGCGTGGAAGTGAAAGGTGGCGTCTGGCAGCTCTGTTCGGATTCCGGCCTGCGCGGGCATTGCGAATATGTCGACCGCACGGTCAGCAATCTCGGCGAGATCGGGCTGTCGGGAAACATCTCCTCGGCCCAGCTGACCGGGTATGACCGCGGCCCGCGCAGCTATGACATCGCCTTTTTTGCCAATGGCAATTATCGCGGCGCCTTTCTCGGATTCGACGAGGGCGAGGCAAGCTTCGCGCCGTTCCGGTTCAATGACACCGCCAGTTCGGTGGTGATCAATCGCGGCACCTGGCTCGTCTGCGAGCATGCGGACTATCGCGGCCGGTGCGAATTGCTCGATGCCTCGATCAGCGATCTCAACGCCATCGGAATGAACGACACGATCACCTCGTTCCGCCGCTATGATGAACGCCGGGAAGGCCCGTGGCGTCCGCCGGTGCCCGCGCCGGGCAATGGCGGAGCAGGCGGCTTCGAAGGCGAACAGTCGGTCTTCTTCCCCGCGCCGACCTATCGTGGGGCGCGGATCAGCAACCGCGACGGCGCCGCCACCCGCTTCTGCCAGGATAACGGCTTCGACGAAGCGGTATATAAAGCACCGGGCCCTGTTCTCTCGGACGTGCTCTGCCGCTAGAAGCGGCGCATGCCAGCCAAGACCGATGACAGATTGATTGCCGTGGGCGTCCTCAAGGGCGCCCATGGTGTGCGCGGCGAAGTCCGCGTGAAGAGCTACACAGCCGACCCTGAAGCCCTGTTCGGCTACGGGCCGCTGACCGATGAACACGGCGCGGTGGTGCTGACGCCGAAATCGGCCCGGCCCGGCAAGGACCATTTCATCGTCCGCCCGAAGGAAATGAAGCAGAAGGAAGACTGGGACGCGCTGCGCGGCCGCCTGCTGCACGTGCCCCGCGCGCGCCTGCCGGTGGCCGAGGAAGACGAGTTCTACATCGAGGACCTGGCCGGGCTGGACGTCTATGCCGGCGGCGATGCGCCCGCTGGGCGGATCAGGTCGGTGCAGAATTTCGGGTCCGGCGACCTGCTCGAAGTGGAGGTTCTGGGCCTGTCTTCGACCGTGTTCGTGCCATTCACCCGCGCGGATGTGCCGGTCGTCGATATGGCGGCGCGGCGCGTGATGATCCCGGAACTCCAGATGTGGAGCGAGCCCGGCAATCGCCTGGAAGGGGAATCAGCCGAAGAATAGCAGTGCAGGGGCGGTATGTTGCGGGCGGTTCATATCGCCCGTGTCATTTTGACGGTGTAATGGACGAAAGGAGTCCGCATGCGCCGCTTATCCCTGCGCGCCGTCTTCGCTTTGACGGTTCCCGCTTTCCTCGCCTCGCCGTCTGCGCTCGCGCAATACGCCGCAGACTACAGCCGCAGCAGTGACGAGCCGCCGGCCGCCATCGCGCTGTTCAGCCAGGAGAATTTCTATGGCGATGTGAGGGACGTGTACGACCCTTTCAGCACGCTCAAGGATCTGGGCTTCAGCGACCGTGCGCGCTCGGTTGCCGTCTTCGCCGGCCAATGGGAATTGTGTGAGCATTGGAATTTCACCGGCCGCTGCGTCTTCATCCGCGAGGATGTCAGCGATCTCGGCTGGTTCGGCCTTGCCGGAAAGGTCACTTCGGTGCGTCCGGTCTATGAATATACCGAGGCCCAGCACGGCCTCATGTTCTCCCGCGACAAGTATGGCTACATCCGGTACGCGGACAATGAGGTCTACGGCTACGACACCTGGAGCCATGGGTATGCCAGCTCCTGGGGCATCAGCGTTTCACACTATGGCTATTCGTCAGACTACTACAGGTATGGCTATTATAGCCCGGCCTGGGGCTACGATCCCTATGGCTTCGCCTGGGGCCCGCGCGGCACGATCCGCTACACCACGACCACCTATCGCCGCTTGCCGCGTCCGGTCGTGATCAATCCCTACTGGTCGGGATGGGATTATCGCCGCGCCGATTGGCGGCGCGGTCATTGGAGCTGGCGCGGAAGTGATGACTGGCGTGACCATCGTGATCGTCGCGGAGGCGGACATGGTGGGGATGGGCGTGATGGCCGTGGCGGGCATGGCAGCGACGACTGGCGCCCGGGTGACACCGGCGGTGGCGGAGATCGTCCGCGCCGGGATGTTCCGGGCGACCGTTGGGGTCCAGGT
>JBGSKU010000292.1:0-2719 GCA_041741055.1 Hyphomonas sp. | reverse complement strand
CCGGCGCTTCGGCGGCCGGAGCCGTCTCTGCAGCAGGTGTGCACGCCACGAGCGCGAGTGCGCTGGCTGAAATCAGTAAAAGTCGCATTGTATTCCTCTCCAAATTGCCCAACGGGTCGCCCCGCAAGGTAATGCGGACTTTGCGCGATTGAACCAAATCATTATCACTGGGCCGGCATAACTCCTATCCGAAACACGGAATGACTGATGGCATACGATGCACCGATCGACGAAATCGAGTTTTCACTCAAGGCAGTAGCCGGCCTTGACCAGCTTGAAGGCTTGCCCGGCTTCGAAGCCTATGACGAAGAACTCGTGCGCCCGATCCTGGAAGAAGCCGCAAAGCTGGCGCGCGACATTCTGGCGCCGCTCAACGCCGTCGGTGATTCCCAGGGCGCTCGGCTCGGCGAGAATGGTGTGATTTCCCCTGAAGGGTTCAAGGCGGCTTATGACGCATTTCGTCAGGGCGGCTGGATGGGGCTGGTGGCGCCCGAGACCTTTGGCGGACAAGGCCTGCCCAGGGCGCTGGCATTGGGCGTGATGGAAATGTTCCATTCCGCCAACATGGCATTCGGTCTGTGCCCGCTGCTCAGCTTCGGGGCCATCGAAGCCCTTCAGACCCACGGCACGCCGAACCAGCAACGCCTCTATCTGCCGAAGCTCGTATCCGGCGAATGGACGGGCACAATGAACCTGACCGAGCCGCAGGCTGGCAGCGATGTCGGCGCGCTCACGACCAAAGCTGCGCCCAACGGGGACGGCAGCTTCGCCATCACCGGCCAGAAGATCTACATCACCTGGGGCGACCATGACCTGACCGACAACATCGTTCACCTGGTGCTTGCGCGGCTGCCGAACGCGCCCGCCGGGTCAAGGGGCATCTCCCTGTTCCTCGTGCCCAAATTCCTCGTGAACGAGGATGGCACGCTGGGTGAACGCAACGGCGTTCGCTGCATCGGCCTCGAGAAGAAGATAGGTATTCACGCAAGCCCGACCTGCGTGATGGAATATTCCGGCGCCAAGGGCTGGCTGATCGGCGAGGAAAACAAAGGCCTCGCGTGCATGTTCACCATGATGAATTCTGCGCGCCTCAATGTCGGCCTGGAGGGTGTTGCAGTGGGTGAAGCCGCCTATCAGGCCGCCTTCAACTATGCCCAGGAGCGCAAGCAAGGCAAAGTCGACGGCGTGGCCGGGCCTGCTCCCATCCTGCATCATGCCGATGTGCGCCGTACACTGATCACCATGCGGGCTCGCGTCGCAGCCGCACGGGCGATCTGCTATGCCTGCGGCGTGTCGGCGGATCTTGCGCATGCATCAAGAATTCCATCGGTCCGGGCTGCCGCAAAGGCGCGCGAAGACCTGCTGACACCCATCGCCAAGGCCTGGAGCACCGATATGGGCGTGGATGTCGCCAGTCTCGGGGTTCAGGTGCATGGCGGCATGGGCTTCATGAATGAAACGCTGGCCGCGCAGCTCTACCGCGATGCCCGGATCGCGCCGATCTATGAAGGCACCAACGGCATCCAGGCCATCGATCTGGTGGGGCGCAAACTTGCGGGCAATGGCGGCGCGTCGATGCGCGCCATGCTCGAAGAAATCGACGAAACGGTCCGTATGGCCCGATCTTCCAACGATCCGCAATTCGTTCAATTGGCGGAGCGTCTCTGGACAGCGTCGAAGGCCCTGGGTGATGCGACGGAGTGGATGCTGAAAACGATGAAGGCTGAAGAACAGGACAAGGCGCTCGCCAGCGCGACAGTCTATCTCGGTCTCGCCGGAAATGTCATTGGTGGCCACTTCCTGACCCGCGCGGCGCTCGCCGCGCGTCGCAGCGAGGATCTCAGCGACCGCGCGCGAAAGGTCGCGCTGGCAGGCTTCTTCGCCGAAACCGTGCTCACGGCGGCTCCGGGTACGCTTGCAAGCATTACGGAAGGAGGTTCAACCTTCCTGGTGAACAGCAAGGCTTTGTTCGGGATCGACTGATCCTTCGCCCAGTTTGGGCAGCAGAAGCAGACACGCGACCGATGCGCTTGAGACCGCTGCAGCGAGGCTGACCAGAGGCACAATCCCCAACGTCACGAACGGCGCCGCGGCGGCTGTTCCGCCCGCCGTCGTCACGAGGATGGCGACGAGCACCAAAGCTGCACCGCGCGCATCGTCACCTTTCGAAGCCAGAACGGCGCGGTAGAAGCCCGGCGGTCCACGGAAGCCGAGGCCAATATTTGTAGGGATCATCAGCAAACACAAGGCGGCGGGGTGCGATCCGCCTGCAAAGCCGTAGACCAGAAATCCGAGAAGACCCGCCGCCGACAACACCGATCCGAACAGGATCATGGGTTCGGCGCCGAAACGCTCCGTGAGCCTCCCGGCGAAGTTGGCCCCTATGATGAAAAAAGCGATCCCGGTGACCTGCATCACAATGAAGGTGTCGAGTGAGCCGCCGAGTCCCTTTGTGATCATGGCGGGCGCGCCGAAAACGTAGATCAACAGACCGCCGAGCGTAAAAGCCTGACTGAGTGCATAGCGCAGGAAAACCGGATTCACGCCGAGGCGCAAATAACTGCCTTCGCCACGTGTTGGCGGCGGGGGTGGCATCTGGTGCCGGGTGAAGACCGCCAGCAAGGCGACGGCCAGGCTGAGAATGCCGACGACCAGGAACGAACTTTTCCAGCCGAATGCAGCCAACAGCCAGAGCCCGGCAACCGGCGCCATGGCCGGC
>JBGSKU010000291.1:0-7276 GCA_041741055.1 Hyphomonas sp. | reverse complement strand
GGCACGTTCGCGGCACAGACCCCGGAGGAGCGCAGCGGCAGCCCGTAGAACCGAGCGAGCTGCCCCGTCATCTGCGTCGCGCGCATATATTCAGGCGTGCCAAAGGCCGGCGCGCCCGATTTCATGTCCACGTTGGAGGTGAAGGTGCCGATCATCGAGGGCGAGCCGGGTGCCACATATTGCTGAAGCGCGATGGCTGACAGTGCTTCGGCGATCGACAGGGCGACCGCGCCCGACATCGTCACCGGCGCCATCGCACCGGCCAGCGTGAAGGGCGTGACGACAACCGCCTGCCCGGCGCGCGCCATCCGCAAGGCCCCGTCGATCATCGGGAAATCGTGCTTCAAGGGGGACACGGAGTTGATGTTGGTGAACATCCGCGGCTTGGCGCGGAACTCCTCGTGGCTGAGACCGCCAGCGATCCGCACCATCTCCATCGCATCCTCGACCCGCTCCTTGCCGAGGGAATAGGCATGGACGACCTTGTCGGTCAGCGTGAGCTTTTCGTAGATGCAGTCGAGATGGCGCACAGAAGGATGCACATCGATCGGCTCGACAGGATAGCCGCCGGCGAAATGGATGCAGTTGAAATACTGCGTCAGCTTGATGAGGTCGCGAAACCCCTCCATGAAGCCCGAAACCTTGCCGCGCTCCAGATCCCAGTAGTTTGGCGGCGAGGAGACGTTGCCGAAAAGAATATGCTTGCCGCCCATCGGCAGGGCGCGATCGGGATTGCGCGGCGTGACGGTGAACTCGGACGGCGCTCTCCGCACCATCTCCATCACGAAATCCTCGTCCATGCGGACATTCTCGCCATCGACGACGCAGCCCGCCTTGGTAAAGATCTCGATGGCCTCGTGGTTGAGGAAGCGGATACCGATCTCGGAAAGGATGCGCATCGCGCCTTTGTGGATGGCCGCGACGCCGGCCGGATCCAAAGGCTCGATCGGGCGGTCGGGATTGACCGGAATGCGCCAGGACATCTGGTCTATGGCCCGCACGCCCGCGCGCTCCGCATGGCCCGCGCGTCCGCCCGCACGCCTGCGCTTCTGCAGATCCGACATTCTGACCTCCGGTTCTTTCGCCCAGCATTGTGGCTCCGCCGCGCTGCTGCGCAACGCAATGCGACACCAAAGCGTCGTTTTTGGCGCTAGGCCGGAACCGGCGTTGTGGCGACACGATCCAGCCATGCCGGCAGATGGCCTATATCGGGCAGAACCGCATCGGCGAAGGGCGAGAGATCATCGATCTCAGCGATGCCGGTCAGGACGCCGACCACCGACATGCCCGCCGCGCGCCCGGAAATCAGATCGTGGCGACTGTCACCCACCATGACGACACGTTGAGGCACAAGACCTTCCGCCGCGCAGAAGGCCAGAAGCGGCCCCGGATCGGGCTTGGCGCCATGGCCGCTGTCGAAACCGGCGACGAAATCGAAGTAGTCCGCGACCCCGGCATGTCTCAGATGCTGCCACGCAGGCGCCTCGGCGTCATTGGTCACAAGCCCGATGCGCAGACGCCGGTCACGGAAGGCACGGAAGATAGGCGCCAGCGCCACGGCTGGTGCAGGCTCCGCTTCGGCCGCAAGCATGTTCATCCGCGCGACCAGCGCCGCATGGTCGGTCCCGTCCGGCAAGTGCCGCAGGAGATCGCGGGCGATTTCCGGCGCGGTATGGGCGATAACCGAGCTGTGCGGCGCGAAGTCCTGCGTCACCACGTCGAAGCCGATCGCATCACCAAGGCGAGCAAGCAGCGCTGGATCGCCCGCCGCCAATTCCTCCAGGACGCGCAGCGACCAGGCCCCCCAGGTCGCGCGGAAATCGAACAGCGTGCCGTCCTTGTCGAAAACGATCCCGTCGAACGTGCCCATGGTCTCGCCTCTGCCGCTGTCGGGCCACACTGGCCGAGCGGCCTTGCGAAGGCAATATCGCCTTCAGGTCCAGTTGTACTCCATGCCGCCTGGCAGCGCCGCGCGCACCGCCATCAGCGCCCCATAGGGCAGCCCAGCCGTGTCGCTGAACGCCATGACCCGCGCGTCGTCTCCAAGCAGAAAGTCGATCACCGCCAGAAGAATCTCGGGCTCACCTGCGCGCTGCCTGAGATCGTCGGGAGAAAGCCCGCTTGCCGACAGGAACGCGCCCCGGTGGTCGTCGCCCTGCACCAGCCAAGCGAGGGCCTGCAAGGCAACCGTCTCGGCCTGTTCCCGCGCGATCGATTTGTTCACGAAACCGTAAGCCTCTTCGAAAGCAATTCTTAACCATTGCAAACAAAAGATGAGCGGACGGTACGACGAAGTAAAGCGGATGGAGGGTTCCGTGGGCGGGAAAATCCTGATTGCGGACGATGTCGCGACCAATCGGATCGTGCTGAAGGTCAAGTTGGCCGCCGCGTTCTATGAGACGTTTCAGTCATCCAGCGGCGCCGAGACGCTTGAGAAGGCGCGCGAGAATCGCCCTGACCTGATTCTGCTCGATGTGGAGCTTCCCGATCTCAGCGGGATCGAAGTCTGCCAGCGGCTCAAGGCCGATCCGCTGACGCGCGACATCCCCGTCGTGATGGTCACCGCCTTTCGCGATATGGCGCGCAAGATCGAAGCTCTCGAGGCCGGTGCGGACGAGGTGTTCTGGAAACCGCTCGACGAGGTCGTGCTGCTTGCGCGCCTGCGAAGCCTGTTGCGTGCCCGCGAAACAGCGCTGGAACTCGGAATGCGTCAGGGTACCTATCGCGAACTCGGCTTTGCCGAGCCGGTGTCCGCCTTCGCGCCGCGCGCCGTCATCGGCCTCATCGCGCAGAGCAAGGCGACGCGAGACGGCTGGGGCCGCGACCTTCAACCCCATGTTTCCGACAAGATCGTCACCCTTGAACCCGATCATGCGATGACCATCGAGGATCAGGACCGGGTCCCCGATGTCTTCGTGCTGGGCGTGGACCCCGACCAGCCGGGCAGCGGGCTGCGGCTGATGTCGGAACTCAGGTCGCGCTCCGTCACGCGCCATTCGGCGATCTGCGTCGTCCTGCCCAAAGGCGCGCGCGACACCGCAGCGATGGCGCTCGATCTCGGCGCGAACGACCTCATCGAGGCGGAGGCCGACCCGGCGGAAATGGCGCTTCGCATCCGGATGCAGGTCACGCGGAAACGGCAGTCGGACCGGTTGCGCGAAAGTCTTCAGGATCGGCTCAGGCTGGCCATGACCGATCCCCTGACGGGGCTTCACAACCGACGCTATGCGATGGCCCACCTCGCGCGCATCGCCGAACGCGCGGAAGATGCTTCGCGGAGCTTCGCGGTAATGGTTCTCGACCTCGATCGGTTCAAGTCGGTGAATGACACCTATGGTCACGCCGCAGGCGACACCGTTCTGGTCGAGGTCGCAGCACGGCTCGCGGCGCGTCTGCGGTCTGTCGATCTTCTGGCCCGCGTCGGCGGTGAGGAATTCCTTGTCGTCCTGCCCGACACCACGCTTCCGGATGCCCTCGTCGCGGCAGAGCGCCTGCGCCGCGCGATCGCGGATGCGCCGATCCCGCTCCCGCATCGGGGCGGCGCAATTTCCGTGACCTCGTCCATCGGTCTCGCGCTTGGCAATACCGCGAGGACGGTGGGAATGACGGTCGAGGAACTCATCAACAGCGCGGACATGGCGCTGCTTGGCGCGAAGCTTGACGGACGCAATCAGGTTACGGTCGGCCAGAGTGCCGCTTGACCGCTTGGCGATTGCGGGCTGACGGTCTAGCCTCGATCGGGCAACGAACGTGAGGTGGGAGATGCGCCGCTGCTGGACGATGGTATTTCTGGGGCTGGCATGCGCCTCCCTGCCGGGATGCGCGCCGCTTTTCCTCGGGGCGGGCGGTGCGGTGGTCGCGGACGAGGTGGCCGAGGATCGGACCGGCGGCGACGGGCTGTTCTGAGGCTGCGCGTCTCGCCACGTGTCGGGCCGTTTGACGTGCCGGACCTGGCGACAAGGCGGCGCCCTGCATGCCGGAGCAACCAGCCGTTTTGCGGTGCGCATTCGCATATCTAGCGTTTTCCTGGTCACTTGGCGCGAGATTTGGTTGATCTTCACACACATCCACGCTATGAATTGCGGCACAGGTGCTACGGACGCGGTAGTGCATCTCTGATGCCGACGGGGCCCCCTGCTTGCAGGCGGGTCCCGTTGCTTTTTGGGGTGACGGTACGGAATCAGAAAAGGCGCCAGGTGCTCGGACGCGGTCCTCGCATGTGCCTTGCGACACACCCTGACGCCTTCCTGATGCGGTCCACCCGTTGCCGGGCTTACCCACCAGCGTGATGATTCATGGAACCATCACAGCCACTTAGGGTCCGAGGACCCGCCGCAGCGCGCTCCGGTCCTTGCGACACCAGCGATCCCTTCCGGTCCGAAGACCTTTCACGATCCACCGGCGTTCCGGTCACTTTTGCGGTCCGAACCGGGCCGAAACCCGACCTTTCCGCCCAAGTTACCCGGAGGCCTTGCGCCCCGCCCGGTGTCTTGCGATCCGTTGCGGTAAGAGGACGTTCGCAATCGCCTGCGAGTCGCGCAAGGGAAAAGCAGTGCAGCATGGAAATTTGCGGGGGATAAGTACTTGATATTCCTTGTGGATATCCTGTGGAGAAGCCGATTAATGATTGCATGACAGGGGCTTGCGAGGGGTCGCAAAGGGACCGCTTCCGGCGCCGTTCCGGGGCGCCTTTTCTGCAGCTGCGAAGGCGCGAAGGGGCGCTTTGGGCGGCGGCCCGACGGTGCGTTCCGACGCGTCGTGCCAGCGTCGGAGTCCCGTAGTTTTTCCGTAGTCTCTCCGTAGTCTGTCCGTAGCTACGGACGCCGCAGGGAAAAGGCGGGGCATGACCCCGCCTTCCCTGCCGTCCGGCCGGCCGGTCAGCTTGGCGCGCTGTATTTCGCGGCGATGGCACCGGCGGCCTTCTGCGCCTCGAGGAACTCGGCCGAGGTGAAGCACTGCACGGTCTTGAGGCCGGTCACCGCGCCCGAGGCGCCGGTGGCGATCAGCGCGGCAAGCATGCCGACCATGTTGTCGGTGGTGACGCGGATGATGAAATCATTGTCTCCGGTGGTGAGGAAGTAGCTTTCCATCTTCCCCCCCGCCGCGGCAATGAGAGCGCCCGTCGCCTTCTCACGGTCGCTCGGATGCGCGATCATGCCCTTCATTGCGGCAGTCGTGTAGCTGCCGGTGACGATGTATTGAGCCATGGTAGTCCCTCCCGGGCGGGCACGCCTTGCCCGGCCCGCGCAATGCGGACCGATCCGGAAACCCACCCGAGGGGAGTGTAGCACGGAATGCGGGGGATTGGGGGCGTTGGTACCCCCCCCCCCCCCACCCCCCCCCCCGAGGGGGGAGGGAAGCGCGGGCGGCGCGCTCCGACGGCGCGCAGCCGGATGTATGCCGCGCCGTCCACGCTGGCGTCACTGGCGGAGAATTGGGCCAGTCAAGGGTCGGGGTGACCGTTCGACAATGAAATTGCCGTTCCCGTCAGTGCGATATCCGTTGCCGACGCAGTCCACCGAATTTCCGTTGCCATTGTAGCTGCTTGCGTTGCCGTTGCCGTTGCGATTTCCGCTGTTGCCGTTTCCGTTGAAACTGCCGGCGTTGCCATTCCCGTTGCCATTCCCCTTGCCGACGTTCGACCCGGGGGGAAACCAGAACGGAGCAGAGCAATCGTCGGGCGCGGCGGACGCCGCCGGGCCAGCAGAACCAAGCGACGCGACAAGCGCGGCCGCAAAGGTCCGCAGGCAAGATCGCTTCAGCATCTGCATCATGGCCAATACCTCTCCAATCCCCGGGGGGCTTCAGCGTCCGTTCAAGAGCGGCGGGCGAAGGCTAGGGCGTGACATTTCCGTTGCCGTTGTAGTTTCCATTATGGGATCCGATGTTGTTGTTTCCGTTGTATGATCCGCCGTTATGGGTGCCATTGAACGCGCCGACATTATTGTTCCCGTTGTAGCTGCCGGTGTTGTAGGAGCCGTTGTAGGCGCCGGTATTGTTGTTGCCACTGGTGGAATCGGCGTTTCCGATACCGTTGAAGGCGCCGGTGTTCCCGGTTCCGCCGTTGAAGGCACCGACGTTGCCGGTCCCGGTATTGGCATGACCAATATTGCCCGAGGCATCGTAGGGGCCGTTTCCGTTCCGGTTGCCGTTGGCCGAACCGCTGTTGGCGTTGCCGTTGTAGGATCCGTTGGCCGAACCGGTATTGCCGTTCCCGTTGCCGTTGCCGTTGCCCATCCCGGCGTTCAGGTTGCCGTTGTTGCCACCGTTGTTCGCGCCGGAATTGGCGTTGCCGTTGCCATTGCCGTTGCCGTAGCCGGAGTTGGCATTGCCGTTGCCCGAGCCATTGTTGGTGCCGGTATTGCCGTTGCCGTTGCCGACACCGTTGCCGCCGCCGAAATTGCTGTTGCCGTTGCCATTGCCGTTTCCGCCCCCCGCCGAAATCGCGGCGGTACTGGAAGAAATCAGAAAAAGACCGGTGGCCGCGAACAAGGCCAGTACGAATGTTGTGCGTTTCATCTTGCGCATCCCGCTTTCCGTTGGTGCTTTAAATCAACCGGTCGAAAAACGCCGTACCAGAACCGCGGTGGCCGTCGCAGTTGCCGAGGTGACGAGGAACGGCCGCCGCGATCCTGGCACAAGCCTTCAGGCGTCAGCGCCTGGCGCTGCGGTCAATTGTCGTTGCCGTTCCAATTGCCGTTGTTGCTGCCCCAGTTGCCGGAGCCGTTGTAGTTGCCGTTGTCGTAGCCGAAGTTGTGGTTGCCGTTGTAGTTGCCGTTGTAGTTGCCAGAGTTGAAGTTGCCGTTCTGGTTCCCATTGCCGCTACCGTAGTTCATGTTGCCGTTGTTGTTGCCGTTGTAGCTGCCGATTGGCCTGCCCCCTGAAAAGTGGTCCTCCCTGAGGTAGGGCTTTCGAGCCATTTGGCGGATGCATGAATGCCCCAGAAGAAGCACAAGCCGGAGGAGATCGTAGCCAAGCTCCGGCAGGTCGACGTGTTGGTGTCGCAAGGCCAGTCAGTGGCCGAAGCCGTGCGCTCGATCAGCGTGACGCAGTTCACCTACTATCGGTGGCGCAAGGAGTTCGGCGGGTTGAAGATCGACCAGGTGAAGCGGCTGAAGGAGCTGGAGAAGGAGAACGAGCGTCTCCGGAAGGCGGTGTCCGATCTGACGCTCGAGAAGCTGATCCTGGCTGAGGCTGCACGGGGAAACTTCTAAGCCCCGCCCGCCGCCGTGCTTGCATCGAGCATGTCAGGCAGAAGTTCCGGGTCTCGGAACGT
>JBGSKU010000290.1:0-3305 GCA_041741055.1 Hyphomonas sp. | reverse complement strand
TACACGCGCGCCGACCTGCCCCATGCCGTGACGCGCGAATTCTGCGGCACGTGCGGCACGCCGATCCTGACCCGCGCACCGGCCCTGCCGCAGGCGGTCATTCTCAAGGTCGGCTCGCTCGACGACACAAGCGTATTCGGCCAGCCGCAAGTCATCATGCAAACCGCTGACGCACCGAGCTTCCATCACATCCCGCTGGGCGTTCCGGCTTTCGAACGGTTTCCCGGATGAGAACCGCCCTCTTCTGCCTGGCGCTCGTCGCCCTGCCCGCATGCTCACTGTTCCATCCGGGGAAGGGGGAGGTGTCGGCGCCGGCCGAGGCCTATCAGCGGATTGAGACTGAAGGTGCAAAAGCGACGGCGGCCGAACGCGCAGCGTGCACGGCGGTTGGCGGCGAAATCGTCGCCAGCGGCCGGCTCCAATGGGAAAACTGCGTTCAGACTTTCATTGACGCCGGCAAGGCCTGTGCGGGCGATGGCGACTGCCTGGGTGAGTGCCGTTATGAGGGCGAAGCCGAGCGTGCGCCGGGCACCCCGGTTGCCGGCTCCTGCCAGGTTACCGACGCCCGTTTTGGCTGCCGAACGGTGGTCGAAAACGGCCAGATCGCACACACGCTTTGTGTGGACTAGTCCACAGGCCGTTGTGGACAGTTTGTGGACGGCTTGAAGCCGTTCTTGCGCAATCATCACCTTCCCCCAACCGGTATCAATTCTTGGAGGCGTCCTGCATGAAATTCCTCGTCGCGTTATTCGCAGCCCTCACGCTCTCGGGCTGTGCCTGGTTCCATGCGCCGGCCACGCCGGATCCCGAACCGGTCTACACGCATATCGACATCGCCGGAGAGATCGCGACACCGGCCGAGCACGCCGCCTGCGAGGCCGTCGGCGGTTCGATCCGCCGTGAGGGCATGCTGGGCTGGGAACACTGCGTGCAAAGCTATCCGGATGCTGGCAAGGCCTGCTCCGGTGAAGCCGATTGCCTCGGCACCTGCCGCTACGAGGGCGAAGTGGCGGAGCCCGGCACGCGCGTGACGGGCACCTGCCAGATCGTTGATGTCCCCTTCGGCTGTTACGCGACCGTCGAGGATGGCCAGCTGCAGCATGCGCTCTGCGTGGACTGATCCGCCGTCAGGCGAGCAAGTGTGCTTCGGCTTCGTCGCGGTGCTTCTTCAGGTAGCGCATGAACGGCGTGCCGCCCGTGCCCACATCCGGATCATTGCCGGCTGCGGTTGAGGCCTGCCGGTTGATATAGGTCGCGGCGTACTCAAGGTGGCGCGTGCGGAACCGGGCGAGCTTGCGGATATTGTCGTTGTAGACCTCGCGCAGCGCGGGATTGCCCAGCTTCTGAACCACGTCGCGCACGACGCTTTGCGCGCGCAAATCCTCGATGAATCGGCGATGCCGGGGCGGGCGGTAGGCGTGCAGCTCGTCGAGGAAGGCCCGGAGCGGATCGCCGGCATGTCCGATGCCCAGCAGCGCGTCCATCGCTGGTACGATTGAGGACTGGGAGCCGGTCTGTCCGCGAAACGCCTGCGGTTTGCCGCCGGTTTCCGCGACCCCCTCGTACACCAACCCCTCGCCGAGGGCCGGATTGTCCTTCCAGCCATGGATCCAGGGGCGCACACGGTGGAAGTACATGTACGGGTCGCAGCGCTCCGGCATCCGGTCGAAGATCGCATTCGCGTCATCCCAGACGGTGCTCATCACGCCGAGCCCGCGCTCCATCGCTGCGGCATCTTCCGCTTTTGCGGCGCCGACGAGCTTGGTGGCCTCCATCAGCATTTCGCCCGCACGCGCCTCGATGGCCACGTGGACGAGAATGAACCAGGCTTCGTCCATGCCGCCTTCGAAGTGCTGGATTGTGTGGATATTCGACAGGTCGATAGGTCCCTTGTCGTCAAATAGCGCCCAGTTCTCGAGCGTGTAGCTGGAATAGGGGAGGAGGGGTGGCTGACCGATCGCCTGCCCGATCTGCCAGATCGGAACGGCCAGACAGGCGGGCAGGGCTTTCGGTGCGTCCGGCTCGCCCCAGACATAGGCCTGTACCATGAAGCTGTAGTGCAGCATCGCGATGCGCCGTTCGGGCTCGCCCGAATTTGCACAGAAGTCGGCCAGATTCAGTTCGGGCAGGGTTTCGAGAAAGCTGCGCAGGCGCCCGGTCGGGATCATTTCGGGCAGGCGCAGGGCCATCTCGCGGACGGGTTGCAGCTCGGCCGGAAGGGCAACGGAAGCCGGATCAAAGCTCGACAGAAAGCCCCGCTGGGCGCTCATGCCATAATCGGACAGGTTCATCATAACTCCTCCCCAGAGCGTGATAGTTGCAGATGTAACAATGTTTCCCTGTATCGATTGCGTCGTGCGGGCTGTCAAAGCAGCTCTGCAGAGACGCGCTGGGGAAGGGGCTTCACAAGCCAGCGCGACTCCCTTACTAGGCCAAAAAGGGAGCTCCCCACATGAAAATCCGACAAGCCATTACGTTTGACGACGTGCTTCTGCAGCCCGGCGCCAGCGAGGTGATGCCTTCAGAAGTCGATGTCTCGACTTTCCTGACCAAGGCGATTCCGCTGAATATCCCCCTGCTCTCAGCGGCCATGGATACGGTCACCGAAGCGCGCCTCGCCATCGCCATGGCCCAGGCCGGCGGGATCGGCGTCATCCACCGTAACCTGTCGATCGAACAGCAGGCCGGCGAAGTCGCGATGGTCAAGAAATACGAAAGCGGGGTGGTGATGAACCCCGTCACAATCGCGCCCACGGCAACGCTGCGCGAGTTGCGCGAGCTGAAACAGCGCACCGGCTTCTCGGGCATTCCGGTCGTCGAGAAGAACGGCAAGATCGCCGGCATCATTACCAACCGCGACACGCGCTTTGCCGACGACGCCAACGCCTCCATCGCCAGCCTGATGACGCGCGAAGTTGTGACCGTGAAGATCGATACACCGATTGAGGAAGCCCGCCGCCTGCTCCACAAGCACCGGATCGAGCGCCTTGTGATCGTGGACAATGACGGCCGTTGCATCGGCCTGCTCACCGTCAAGGACATGGACAAGGCCTCGCTCAACCCGAACGCCGCCAAGGACCTCGCCGGACGCCTGCGCGTTGCGGCAGCCTCCACGGTCGGCGATGCGGGCTACGAGCGCACAGAGGCGCTGATTGCGGCCGGCGTCGATGCGGTGATCATCGATACGGCGCACGGCCACTCGAAAGCCGTGGCCGACGCGGTGCTGCGCGCCAAGAAGATATCGAACGCCGTGCAGATCATCGCCGGCAACGTTGCGACCGCCGAAGCCACCAAGGCCCTGATTG
>JBGSKU010000289.1:0-16287 GCA_041741055.1 Hyphomonas sp. | reverse complement strand
AGCAGCTTGGCCTGATGGTGCGACAGCGATTTCAGCTGCGCTTCGAAAATCTCTCTTCGCCGACAGCTGCGCGCAGTGCGATCAGGCCATCGGCGGTCTGGCCGGCGGCGTTGAGCAGTTTCTTGACGATCAGGCCGGACGCGGCGGCCCAGTCCTTGTCGGCCACGGCCGGAAGGCTGTCGCGGGCCGCGACGAGCGCCCGGATTGCATCAAAGCCGGTGGGGCCGCCGCCGAAGCTCATGCCAGCTTCTCCCGCACTTCGCCGAGCAGCGACTCGATGATGCCGAGGGCGTCGCCGGGCCATTTGGCCTGAAGGGTCGGATCGGGGCCAAGCTCAATCGGGTTCGAGGCGAAGCCGGATTTGAGCGGAATGATGGTCTTGAACATCGCGAACTCGGTTTCCTTGGCGTTCGCCGCATCGCGCATGGCGCCGAGCACAACCTGCTGATGGGGCGTGTTGTCGAACCGGGTGGCCAGCACGACCGGCAGGGTCGCAATATCCCGGTTACGCAGATTCTTCATGATGTCACCCGTGAAGAGGTCGAGACCCAGGGTGGACATGAAATCCGGAATGGTCGGCACGATGATCAGGTGGCTGGCGGCGAGCACGGTCTCGGTCATCACCGAAATGCCGGGCGGGCAATCGAACAGGATGACGTCATAGTCAGCCTTGAGCAGGTTCAGGTCGTCGCGCAGACGCTTGCCGACCTGGTTCTGCAGAGCCTCCATGGCATAGCCCTTGGCGGTGAGTTCGAAGATCAGCTCGCGCTCGGTTTTGCGCAGGCGCGGCGAGGAGGGGATCAGGTCCAGCGGCAGGGGACGGCCCTTGAAGGTGACGTCGCTGGCATCGGTGACGATGAATTCCGACAGGCGGCGCTGCTCGCCGGCGAAGAAGTTTTCCAGCAGCCAGTCCGAAATCGTGGCGTAGTCATTGATGGCGGTGAACAGGTGTTCGTCGCCGGCATGGCCGAAGATCAGCAGCGACGCGTTGGCCTGCGTATCAAGGTCGATGACCAGGGTGCGCATGCCGGCGGCGGCAAAGGCTTCGGCGAGGCTGACACAGGTGGTGGTCTTGCCGACCCCGCCCTTGGAGTTGGCAATGGAAATTACTCGGGCCGACATGGAGTTTCTCTCTTTCGGTCTTGTCCGTTCTTGCCCTCGGGTGATGGCAGATTTGGGTGCACAAGAAAACACTTGTGCCTACATTTTCTCGCAGGGGTTCAATAAAAAACTACCAATATTTCAAAGCCTCATAAAAAGCTTGCTGAAATTCCGGGCCCACCAATCCGGCAGGACATGCGGCGGGGTTAGCTTCACGGCCGTTGAGACAGCCGGAGCAAGCGGACACCGACATGAGATGGACCTGGCCTTTTGGGAACACGGCGCGCGAGGCGAAGACGGCCGCACCGGTCCATGGCTTTCAATCGGGCCCGGATCACCTTACCTATGAGGGGTAATTTGAAACTGAGGTGAGGAGCCCTGTTTTGGCGCTCGATCCATATACAGTCCTGGGCGTGCCCCGCTCGGCCACGGAGGCCGAGATCAAGAAGGCTTACCGTACGAAGGTGAAGGCGCTTCACCCCGACCAACACCCCAATGATGCCCGCAAGGCGGAAGAGTTCAAGCGCGTCTCGTCGGCATATGAGATCCTGGGGGACGCCGAGAAGAAGGCGAAATTTGACCGCGGCGAGATCGATGCCGAAGGTAATCCGCGCGGGTTCGCCGGAGGCGGCTTTCCCGGCGGCGGAGGCGGAGGACGCTGGGACGGCGGCAGCCCGTTCGGCGGCGCTCAGGGTGATCCGTTCGAGGACATTCTGTCCGGCATGTTCGGCGCTGGCGCCCGGCGGCGCAATCCGGGCCCCCAGAAGGGCCGCGACATCCGGTACCGGGTCGAGATCTCATTCGAAGACGCAGTCACCGGGGCCCGCCGCCGGATGACCATGGCCGATGGCAGCGCGCTGGATGTGAACATCCCGGCGGGCATCACCAGCGGCCAGACGCTGCGACTCAAGAGCCAGGGTCAGCCTTCGCCGTCCGGCGGCGCGCCGGGCGATGCCCTGCTTGAGGTCGATGTGCTGCCCAGCCAGATCTGGACGCGCGACGGCAAGGACCTGCGCATGCCGCTGAGCGTAGACCTGCGCACAGCCGTCCTGGGCGGTACGGTGGATGTGCGCACGCCGTCCGGATCCGTGGCGCTGAAAATTCCGGCCGGCACCAATACTGGCGCGCAGCTTCGCCTGAAGGGCAAGGGCGTGCAGGTCACCCCGCCCGGCGACCTGTATGTCCGCCTCGAGATCGTGCTCAGCGATCCGCGCGACGAAGGCCTGAAGCGCTGGGCCGAAGGCCGCTGAACCTTCGCCTCGGCGGCAGAATTGTGCTACCATTGCCCATCGTTGTTTGATGACCGTCCGGATAACGGACGGCGCAATGGTGGGGAGTTTCGACATGAAGACCAGTCATCTGTTTGCGGCCGTCAGCCTGTTTGCTCTCACGGGTTGCCAGACTTTCCAGAACGGGACGCAGCCCGAACCCGGACAAAGTGTCGCCGAGATTGCGGGCGCTCCGTTGTTCGAGGGCATGGGCAACTTCCACCGGGAGATCACGACCACGAGCCCGGATGCGCAGAAATATTTCGATCAAGGCATGGTGCTGGCCTTCGGGTTCAATCATGCCGAGAGCATCCGGTCGTTCCGGGCCGCGCAGAAACTCGATCCCGATTGCGCCATGTGCTACTGGGGCGAAGCGCTCGCGACCGGCCCCAACATCAATGTGACGAGCAAGGGAAAGGCCGTCATGTCGCCCGCCGACCGGGCGTCGGCCTATCGCGCGATCAAACGTGCGGATGCGCTGAAAGCCGGGGCAACGCCTTCGGAGCAGGCTCTGATCGAGGCATTGCTCACCCGCTACAGCGCTGACTTCAACGCCCCCCGGGAACCACAGGACATTGCCTACGCCGAAGCGATGGGCGCGTATGTCGAAGACCATCCGCTCGATGACGACGCGGCTGCGATGTATGCCGAGGCTTGGATGAATACCATGCCGTGGGATTATTGGTCCGCAGACGGCGCGCCGAAGCCTGAAACGGTCAAGGTGATTTCAGCGCTCGAAACCATTCTTGAGCGCTCGCCGGATCATCCGCTGGCGTTGCATCTCTATCTGCATGCGGTCGAGGCCTCGTCCGATCCGGGCCGCGCGGAAGACGAGGCCGACCGGCTCTACACGCTTGTGCCAGGGTCCGGCCATCTCGTGCACATGCCGGCACACATCTACTGGCGCGTTGGCCGCTATGACGACGCGGCGCTCGCCAACATCCAGGCTGCCAAGGTGGACGAAGATTACATCGCGCAATGCAATGCGCAGGGTTTTTACCCGGCCTTGTATTACCCCCACAACATCCACTTCCTGTGGGCGGCGGCCAGCATGTCCGGCCAGAGCGCCCTCGCACTGGAAACCGCGCAGAAGCTGGCCGACAATGTCCGGATCGAACAGATCAAGGAATTTCCGACGATCGAGTTCTTCAAGACGGTACCCCTGCTGGCCCATGTCCAGTTTGCCAAGTGGAACGAAATACTGGCCATGGATGCGCCGCCCGCGGATCTCGATTACTCCAACGCGATCTGGCACTATGCGCGCGGCGTCGCGCTGGCACGGACGGGGCTGGCCGAACCGGCCAAAGCCGAGCAAGCCGCTCTGGCGAAGGTGAAAGACACCGTCCAGATTCAGTTCATGGACACGAACGACTATCCGGCGAGCCTGTTGCTGAACATCGCGGACAAGCTTCTGCTGGGCGAGATCGCGGGCGCCGAGGGCGACGACGCCGCCTCCATCGCGGCTTTCGAGGAGGCGGTCGCGCTGCAGGATTCGCTACCCTACACCGAGCCGCCTTTCTGGTATTACCCGACGCGGCAATCGCTCGGTGAAGCGCTCGTCAAAGCCGGCCGCTATGCAGAGGCCGAAGCCGTCTACCGCAAGGACCTGTCGGACTATCCGCACAATGGCTGGTCAATGGCCGGCCTTGCGCTGGTGCTGGATCAGCAGGGAAAAGCCGACGAAGCGGAGATGGTGCGTAGCCATTTCGACATGATCTGGGCCAAGGCCGACGTCACACCTGTCGGATCGCGCCTCTAGCGCGGGACGGCGCTGGGCGGGCGCGCGCCGCACGGGCGCAGTTGGAGGTGGGGGAACCTTCGGCCCTGAAACCCTTGGTGATTTTACGTCTTTCCGGCGCGCTGGCTTGCGGCTAACACCGCGCACAGACAGGTTAACCTACGTCAACCGAACCATTCACTTCACGTTCAGAGCTTCAACCGCATATGGGGCCTCATGAAACGCACCCTCGTTCTCTTTGCCGCCATCGGTTTGATGCTGACCCCCGCCGCATTTGCTGACGGCAAGGGAAAGGGCAAGGACCGTGACCAGGCGCCCGGCTTGGACTGGTCCGCCGGGCCGTTGGCGCAGCGTGACGAACAGGGCTGGGGCGACCAGTTCTCGCCGGGCCAGGCCCGCGACGCGGTCAAGGAAGGCCGCACCGTTCCGCTGAGCCGGATCTTCCAGTCGCTGAAGCGCGAGTATGGCGGCTACCAGCTGGGCGCTGATCTCTATTCGCGCGAGGGCGGCGGCGCCGTTTACGAAATCGACTGGCTGACCGATGACGGTCGCAAGGTTCATGTTACGGTCGATGCGCAAACCGGCGCCGTAATTGACCGCAAGGGCGGCTGACGCGCTTTCACAGGATTTCAGGAGACCCGCATATGAGAATTCTGGTGGTCGAAGACGATGCAGACCTCCGCCGGCAACTGGCGGATACCCTGTCGCAGGCTGGCTATGCCGTCGATCTGGCGGCGGACGGCGAGGATGGTCAATTCCTCGGCGAGACCGAACCCTATGACGCCGTCGTGCTCGATCTGGGCCTGCCCAAGATCGACGGCGTGAGCGTGCTGAAAAGCTGGCGCAAGGATGGCAAGGCCTTCCCGGTGCTGATTCTCACGGCGCGCGACCAGTGGAGCGAGAAAGTGGCGGGCTTCGATGCCGGCGCAGATGACTATCTCACCAAGCCGTTCATTACCGAAGAGCTGCTGGCGCGCCTGCGCGCGCTGCTGCGCCGGGCGGCAGGCCATTCGGCGGCGACGCTGGAATGCGGCAAGCTGATGGTCGATACGCGCGCGGCGCGGGCCACCGTCAATGGCGAGCCAATCAAGCTGACGGCCCACGAATACCGCGTGCTCTCTTACCTGATGCACCATCAGGGCCGGGTCGTACCGCGTACGGAACTGGTCGAGCACATATACGATCAGGATTTCGACCGCGACTCGAACACGATCGAGGTGTTCATCGGGCGCCTGCGCCGCAAGATCGGCCAGGACCGGATCCAGACCGAGCGCGGTCTGGGCTACCGCCTGATCGTCCCGGAAGACGAGGCGCGCGTTGCGGGCTGACGCGAATAGGGGCTAAACCGCCTCCATGAGCGCGCCCGAAGATGCCCCGCAGAAAAGCCTGTTTGACCGCTGGTCCAGCGTATCGCTGGCGCGACGCATCACGATTGCGGCGGGCATCTGGGGTATCTTTGTCCTGATCGGCGGCGCGCTGGCACTGTCGGCAGTCTACCGCGCTCAGACGCTGGTTCTGGTCGAGCAGGACCTCCAGGAAACACTGGTCACCCTCTCGCGCGAGTTGATCCGCGAAGACGCCTTCCTGCCAGACGGACGTCTGACCGATACCGACCGCGAACTGTTCCCAAGCGACGTGCGTTTCCAGACGCAGTATTCCGGACATTACTGGGCCGTGGTCGGGATCAACCCGGACCTCAGCATCGCCGGTGATTTCCGCTCCAAAAGCCTCTGGGACGAGGACGTGCCTGTCACGCCGGATCTTGTCGCACGCGCTGTTGCGGCGCCGGGCGTCACGCAGTTCGGCGATTATGAGGGGCCGGCTGACCAGCGCTCCCGCGTTGCGGTCCAGGCCATCCGCATCGAGAACCGGGCGACGCCGGTCATCCTGGTGGCTGCGTCGGACCGCACACCGAATGACCTTGCCGCCACACGGTTCCGCAACCTCCTGTTCGGCACGATGGTGGCGCTGTTCGGCGGCGTGTTCGCCGCCATGCTGCTCGGCATTCGCTACTCGTTGAATCCGCTGGCAAGGTTGCAGACCGACGTTGCGCGGGTGCGCGAAGGTGAGGCCCAGAAGCTGCAGGGTGACTATCCGTCCGAAGTTCGTCCGCTGACGGAAGAGCTCAACATGCTGATCGAGCACAACCGCGAAGTGGTCGAACGCGCACGCACGCATGTGGGCAATCTCGCGCATGCACTCAAAACACCGCTGGCGGTCCTGAAGAATGAAGCGGCCGGGCAGACGCAGCTCGATGATGTCGTGCGCCGTCAGGCGGAAGCGATGCAGACCAATGTCGAGCATTATCTCAAACGCGCCCGGATGGCGGCGCGTGCGGAATCCATCGGGGCACGGACAGATGTGCGCCCCGTCATCGAAGGGTTGGCCCGTCTGCTGAACCGGCTGTTCGATGCCAAGGGGATCGAGGTCACCGTCGAAGGCAGCACGTCCGCGATCTTCCGGGGCGAGCAGCAGGATTTCGAGGAGATGATCGGCAATCTCATGGAGAATGCCTGCAAATGGGCGGCAACAGAGGTGAAGGTCACGATCACCGACTCCCCGCAGGGCATCACCATCGATGTGGAAGATGACGGCAAGGGCCTGTCCGCCGAGGAGCGTGAGGCGGCCATGAAACGCGGCGTGCGGCTGGACGAGACGACCCCCGGCACCGGACTGGGCCTGTCGATTGTCAAGGAGCTGGCCGAGCTGCATAAGGGCCGCCTGGAGCTGGGCGAGGCGGCATTGGGCGGCCTTCGCGCCACGCTCAGGTTCACGCGCCCATGACGAAGCTCACCCTGTCTCGCAGCAACTGGCTGATCCTGGGCGCCTGCCTCGCCGTTTCAGTGGCCGGTTACATGATGATCGGGCGGCCGGGCCTCGGCGACCAGCCCATGGATCTGCGCCAGGACGCGCTGATGGAGAAAATCCGCAGCGATCCGCAGTCGCTGACGTTGGACGAAACGCTGTCGCGTCTGGAGCAGGCCACGATCGATCAGCCGAACGCGCCCGAGCCGCACTTCTTCATCGGCGAGATGCTGCGCGCCCAGGGCCGTCCGGACGACGCATTGCGGGCCTATCAGTCCGCCCTGCGACGCAATCAGGACTACGTCCCCGCGCTTGTGGCGTTGGCGGACGTGATCGTGGAGCTCAGCAATGGCAGCGTCGGCCCCGACGCGACCCGTCTCTATGGGCGTGCTTACGAGCTCGATGAAACGCAGGTGCGCGCCGGCATGTGGGCGGCCATGGGCGCTGCGCAGGCCGGCGACCAGGCCAAGGCCGAACAGGCCATGCGCTACATTTACGCACGCCTGCCGGAGGACGATCCGCGCCGCGAGCGTTTCAAAGGCATGATCGAGGCCATCGGGCAGGGGGAAGCCACACCGCCGGCGCCCGGAAGCGAGTGATCTGCCGCACTCCCCAAACCCGGCAGGCCGCCCTATAACTCCCTCTCATGCGCGCCCGAACCCGACGACTCTACACCTTTGGAATCGCCGCCCTGCTCGTGCTGGCGGCTGCAATCTTGGCGTTCTTCGCGTTGCGGGAGAACGCTAACCTCTTCTACACGCCTGAAATCCTTGCCGAAAGAGGCATGCCGAAGCCGGGCCGTGAAGTGAAGGTCGGCGGCTGGGTGGAGCCTGGTACACTGAGCTATACCGATGGCGGCGCCACGATGCAGTTCACGGTCATCGACAACAGCCCCAGCACCATCACGGTGAAGTTCACCGGCGTCGCACCCGATCTTTTCCGCGAAGGCCAGGGCGTTGTCGCGACGGGGTCGTTCGGGCCTGACGGCCAGTTCACGGCCCGCCAGCTGCTCGCCAAGCACGACGAAAACTACCAGCCGCGCGAGCTGAAGCCGCTCGAGGCGGGCGGATGATCGAACTCGGCCATTTCGCGGCCTTCCTCGCACTCGGACTTTCGCTGGCGCAGGGCATCACAGGCCTGCGCGGCGAGCGGCGTCTGGCGGGCCTGATTGCGGTCGCCGCTTTTGGCGTCATGGCGCTGGCCTTCCTGTCGATCGTCCATGCCTTCGTGACCTCGGATTTCTCGGTCGCGCTGGTGGTCAACAATTCCCACACGTTGAAGCCGATGGTCTACAAGATCGCCGGCGCCTGGGGGAACCATGAAGGCTCGATGGCGCTCTGGTGCATTGTGACGCTCGGCTTCGGCGCCGCCGCGGCGGCCTTCATGAATACGGACCGGCCCCTGTTCGAAGCGCGCGCGCTCGGAATCCAGGGGCTGCTTGCGACCGGCGCTTTGGCTTACCTCCTGTTCGCCTCGTCGCCCTTCCTGCGCATCGACCCCGCGCCGTTCCAGGGCGCAGGTCTCAATCCGCTTTTGCAGGATCCCGCACTCGCGATCCATCCGCCGATGCTCTATCTCGGCTATGTCGGCTACTCCTTCGTGTTCGCGCTGGCCGCGGCCGGGCTGGTGGAGGGCCGGATTGACCGCGTTTGGGCCAGGGAGGCCCGCATCTGGTCCCTGGCGGCCTTCGCGCCGCTCACCATCGGCATCGCTCTGGGTTCATATTGGGCCTATTATGAGCTCGGTTGGGGCGGCTGGTGGTTCTGGGACCCTGTGGAAAACGCCTCGCTGATGCCCTGGCTGATCGGGGCGGCGCTGCTGCATTCCATCACCGTCACCGAAAAGCGCGACGGCTTCGCCGCCTGGACCGCGCTGCTCGCAGTGCTCTCGTTCCTGTTCTCGATTCTCGGCGCCTTCCTGGTGCGTTCCGGCGTGCTGACGTCGGTGCATGCTTTCGCGGTTGATCCCGAGCGCGGCACATTGCTGCTGATCGGATTGCTCGTTTATGGCGGGTTTGCCCTTGGCCTGTTTGCGTGGCGGGCACCGAAACTGGAAGGCGGCAAACCGTGGATGCTGATCAGCCGCGAAGGCGCGCTGATGGCCAACAATATCGTGCTGATCGTTGCGGCGCTGACAGTGCTGCTCGGCACGCTGTTCCCGTTGATCGCCGAGGCCTTCGGGCGGACCATTTCGGTCGGCGAGCCGTATTTCAATCTCACCTTCGTGCCCATCCTGGCGCTGATCCTGATCCTCCTGCCCATCGTGCAGGCCTGGGCGTGGGGCAAGGCGGATGTGAAAGGCTGGCTGCGCTGGGCTGCAGGCGGCGCCGGTCTGGTCGCGCTCTTCGTGCTGCTGGGTGTCGGCCCGATGAACATTCCGGCCGGCGCGGCGTTCGGCCTCGCGCTGGGCCTCTGGCTGGTCTTCGGATCGCTGTGGGAACTCAAGCGCCGCGCAATCACGCCGGGCCGAGTGTTCAAGCTTCCGCGCCGCGTCTGGTCGATGACGCTGGCCCATGTCGGTATCGGCCTGTTCGTCATCGGTGCGGTGGTCGAAACCACGGGGCGGTATGAATCCACACTCGCGCTCGCGCAGGGCGATACCGGCACGGTCGCCGGGTGGGCGCTGACGCTGGATGAAGTGCGCTCCATCGAGGGGCCCAACTGGTATGCCGATGGGGCGCTGCTGACAGCGCGCAATGGCAGCCGGGTGACGACACTCGAACCCTCGAAACGCTACTATCCTGCCGCCCGGATGCCGACGACCGAAACGGCGATCTACAAGACCGGCGCCGGGGACCTCTACGCAGCGCTCGGCGAACAGCGGAACGTCGACGGTCAGACGCGCTGGGTGTTCCGGGTCTACTTCAATCCCCTGATCGACCTGCTCTATGCCGGCGTGGTGTTGATCGGTTTTGCCGCGCTGCTCGGCCTCTGGCCCGCGTCGCGCAAGGTCAGGCCCGCGGAAGCCTGAGCGTTGCGCGCAGACCGGGGCGGTCCGGCGGACCGTTGCCATCGGCCAGAACCAGTTCACCGCCGTGCAGCTCCGCCACCGACTGGACCAGCGAGAGGCCCAGCCCGGACCCCGGCTGGGTGCGCGCCGAGTCCATCCGGTGGAAACGCTGGATCACTTTCGACCGGTCGCCCTCCGGAATGCCGGGTCCGGTATCCAGTACCGTGAGATCGATCATGGCCTCCGCACCGCGCGTGACACTGAGCGAAATCGAGCCGCCTTGAGGCGTGTACTTGATGGCATTGTCGATGAGGTTGGAAATCGCCTGACCGATCAGCTCGCGGTCGCCCAGGACCAGCTGGTTGCGCGTGATCTGGCTGCGGAAAGTGAGGCCGGCTTCCTCGCAGGCCGGGTCGAACAGTTCGGCGAGCTCTTCGGCGACTTCGCTGAGGTCCATCCGGACCCGCAGGCCTTCGGTGCCGGCATCGAGACGGGCCAGACGCAGGATGGCGTTGAACGTGTCGAGCACACGGTCAACTTCCTCGACCGTTTCCCCGAGTGTGTTGCTGGCATCCTGCTCCGTCATCGGCGAAGCGAGCGCGAGTTCGAGCCGGTTGCGCAGGCGTGTGAGCGGCGACCTCAGATCGTGCGCAATGGCGTTGCCGGTGTTCTGCGAGGCTTCGACCAGCTTGCCGATCTGGTCGAGCATCGCGTTGATACGCTGGGCGAGGCGGTCGAATTCATCGCCGGTGCCGCGTACAGGCACGCGCCGGCTGAGTTCGCCGCCGATCACCGCTTCGGCCGTCTTCGCCAATTCCTCGGCCCGGCGGGCGGCGCCGCGCGTGATCAGCACGCCGCCCAGCAGTGAGAGGATCAGCGCGACCGGCGCGGCCACGAGAATGGCGCTTTGTATCCGGTCCACGATCACCGTTTGCTGCGCGGTGTCGAAGGCTACCATCAATGAGCCGCCATTGTCTCTCAGGCGCACGATGCGGCCGGCGGCCGGGCGCAGCACTTTGGTGCCGTCGGATTGGGGCAGTTCGAAATCGAAGTAGACGGTTTTCATGCCCGACTCGGGCGGGTCGTCCGGCAGGCGTGGGAAGTGCCCCGCGATCTTCCGGCCGGACGTGTCTTCCAGGTAATAGTAGAAGGGCGAGCCCGACAATGTCATCCGTTCGAACACCGACTGGCTCAGGCGCTCCATGCCGCCGGTATAATAAGCGTTGGCGAGCTGTTCGAACTCCACGGTGATCCGCCGCTCGGACTCCACACGGATGTAATAGACGGTCGAGTAGTAGAGATAGGCCAGCAAGGCGCCGGAAAACGCGGCGATCATCAAGCTGTACAGCATGGCCAGCTTGAAGGTGGTCGTGCGCATGAAGACCGGCATCGACTTGCGCACCCGTTCCGGGATGGGCAGCCGGATTTCGTCCGGGAATCGCGGAAGCCGCCCGGCGAGTTTCGCGGGCAGCTTGGCGAGACGCTCAAGGGTGAGCCAGGCCGGCCGGTTTGTGGGCAGCTTCATGGGCGCCTAGGTGCCAGCCCCCATGATCGCCGTCTAGCCCTGCAAACGGTAACCTGCGCCGCGCACGGTCTGCAGGAGCGGTTCGGAAAATTCCTTGTCGATCTTGGACCGTAGCCGCGAGACGTGCACGTCGATGACGTTGGTCTGCGGGTCGAAATTGTAGTCCCAGACTTTTTCCAGCAGCATCGTGCGGGTCACGACCTGGCCGGCATGGCGCATCAGGTATTCCAGCAGGCGGAACTCGCGCGGCTGGAGATCGATCTTCTTGCCGGCCCGCGTCACCTTGCGGGTGAGCAGGTTCATTTCCAGATCGCCGGCCTTGAGGGACGTGACCTGCGGTTCGCCGGTCTGACGGCGGCCGAGCGCCTCCACCCGGGCCGCCAGTTCAGCTGGAACGAAGGGTTTGCCCAGATAGTCCTCCGCGCCGGCCTTCAGGCCTTGCACCTTGTTCTGGACGTCACCGAGCGCCGAGAGGAAGAGGGCCGGCGTGGTGCCGCCCGCATCCCGGAATTCCCGGATCAGGGTGAGGCCGTCCTTCTCGGGCAGCATCCGGTCCACCACCAGCGCATCGAAGTCTTCCGCCCGGGCGCGGGCCAAGCCGGCCGCCCCGTCGCGGGCGCACTCGACTTCATGTCCGGCATCTTCGAGGACTTTCTCGATGAAGCTGGCCATCTCGTTATCGTCTTCGATGACCAGCACCTTGAGGGCACGATGATGAAGTGTGTCCGCCATTTCAGGCTCCATGAACGCAGGGGTTACTCGGGAATATCGACAGTGCGGTAGTTGGTGACCTGGCCGACGCGCAGGGCGAGCAGCACTTTCGAGCGATTGGCGGCCTTCGCCTCGGCGACCGCTTTCTCGAAAGCCTCGACGGTGGGCACAGCCCGGCCGTTGGCTTCCAGGATCACGATGCCGTTCTCGAAGCCGGCTTTCTCGAACACGCCGTCCTTGACGACTTCCGTGATCGTCAGGCCGGTATCGCCGGGGCGCAGGCCAAGCCCATCGCGCGTGCCTTCGTCCATCGGCAGGAGGCGCACGCCGAAATCGCTGAGCAACTTGCCCGGGATGGCCGACGGGGCATCCGGATCGAGACGGTTGCTGCCGCCATTACCCACCTGGCTTGCTGCGGTGAGGTCGGCGGGGCGCTCGCCAACGGTGACATTAAGGGTCTGCGTCTTGCCATCGCGCAGGATGTCGAACTTGTTCTGCGTGTTGGCGATCAGCTTGGCGACGAGACGGGTCGTCGATGTGGAGTCGGTGACCTTCTGGCCGTTGACCGACAGGATGATGTCATTGCGCTTGAGGCCGCCGCGTTCAGCCGGGCTGCCGGTTGTCACGTCGGCGACGAGGGCGCCCTTGACGTCTTCCAGGCCAAGCGCTTCAGCGAACTCCGGTGTCAGGTCGCCGATCTGGACGCCCAGCCAGCCGCGCGAGACGCGGCCGTTCTTGATCAGGGTGTCGGTGACTTCCTTGGCGAGCTCTGCCGGGATGGCGAAGCCGATGCCGACCGAGCCGCCGGTGGGCGACAGGATCTGCGAGTTCACGCCGATGACGTTGCCTTTGAGGTCGAAGGTCGGGCCGCCCGAGTTGCCCCGGTTGATCGGCGCGTCGATCTGGAGGAAGTCGGTATAGGGGCTGCCGGAACCGAGTTCACGGCCATCGGCCGACAGGATGCCGGCGGTGGCGGTGCCGCCCAGGCCAAACGGGTTGCCGAGGGCGACGACCCAGTCACCCTTGCGGATTTCCTTCGACGTGCCGAATTTCACATAGGGGTAGGGCCCCGGCTCCTTGACGCGCACGACGGCAAGGTCGGTCAGCGGGTCGGTACCGACAAGCTCGGCGTCGAGTTCGCGCCCGTCGCTCATCACGACCTGGATCTGCGTGGCGTGGTCGATCACGTGGTTGTTGGTAACGACCAGACCGTCCTGCGAGATGAAGAAGCCCGAACCGAGCGAGCGCGCTTCGCGGGTGCGTGGCGATTCCTGTTCCTGCTGCTGGCGGCGTTGCTCGAAGAAATCCTCAAGACCCGGCATGCCACGGAACTGTTCGAAGAACTGGTCCATGTCGCCAAGGCTGCTCAACTCCTGGGTCGAGATCACGTTGACCGAAACCACCGCCGGCTCGACCTTTTCGATCAGGTCCGCAAAGCTCAGTGGGGCGCCCGGAGGGGGCTGGATCGCGATCGGCTGGGCACCGGCCTCAGGGGAGAGCAGCTTTGGAACGACCACAGCAGACCCCATGATCGCTGCGCCAAACACGGCCGCCAGCATTGCCTGGGCCGAAACTCCAATTTTGCTCATAAACCGCTCCAACGAATTGAATTTGTCGCCGTTTCAGGCAACGAACATGAACATAAACATGCCACAGGTAATGTGGTCATTAAAAGACAGTTAGGTGATCTGACCTGGGCTTGAAGGCGCCGCGAGGACAAAATCCGTCCGTTTTCAGACGTCTTCGGCTTCAATTTCCGGTGACTTGCGGCTCGATTTGCGGGCGAGCAGGAACCCGCCAGCAGTGCCCGCCGCCAGAAGCGCGAAGGGTAAACCCCAGAGTAACCAGCCGGACGGGTCGCGTGCCGGCGGGCGGAACAGTACGAATTCGCCATAGCGGCTGACGAACCAGTCGCGCACTTCGGTATCGGTGGCGCCTTCGCCGACCATTTCCCGTATGCGGATGCGCATGTCTTCGGCAATGGCGGCAGAGGACTGGGACACCGGCTCGTTCTCGCACGCCACGCAGCGGATCTCGCGCATCAGCGACTGCGCACGCGCTTCGGCGTCCGGATCCGCCAACGGCGTTTCGGCAAGCAGGGCGATGAAGACGGAAGCGAGCAGGAGTTTCATGTCCGACCGTTAGCAAATCCGCAGACCGCGTGAAACGCCCTTATTCGCCGGCGGGTGGCTCCGATTGCAGCGTGGCCTCGAGCAGATCGAGCAATTTGGCTTCTTCCGGCTGGATCACGCCATCGGCTGTGGCAATGGCACGCAGCGCGGTCTTCAGGTTTTCGATGCCTGTTTCGGTCAGCAGCTTGTTGGCAAAGGATGTCATCTTGTCGAGCGAAGGGATCTGCTCTGGTGATCGGCAGCGCTCGCGGAAGGACTCCCGGTCGAAGTTTCCGAACAGCTCGGCGGCTTTCGCTTCGGCGGCATGGATTTCGCGGTCGTCCACGCTTCCGTCGATGGTCGCCATGAGTGCAAGAAAGTCGATCAGCAGCACAAGGAAGATTTCGTCGATCGAGCGTTCGCCGTCCTCGTCCGCCGGCCAGAGCTCGGCATACAGATGGTATTGCAGCGCGGTCAGGTCTTCTTCGAGGGCGATCATGTTGTCGAGGCCGTCGGTCACCTTGGGCGCGACGAAGAAGCGGTGGAGCAATACATCCTCGGAGCAGATTTCGCCAAGGCTGAGGCCGAAGGCCTCGATCCGGTCTTCCGTCGGTGGGTGTGTGTCGACGGGATGGGGCACGCTGTCGCCGAGGGCGTATTGCAGCAGAGGCGCGATCCGTGCGCGGTCCACATCCAGGCGCACGCTTTCGGAGAAGTTGCGCACCACGTTACGGGAGAAGCGGCCCTTCAGACCGCGTTCGACGAGGCTCTGCATCTGCTCGTTCCAGATCGATCCGAGCAGGGACGATTTCAGCAGCGAATAGGCGATGTCCTCCGGCGAGGAGACCTTTGCACCGCTCTGGTCGGCGCGGTGCTCGCGCGCCCGGCCGATCCGGCGCTCGACCACGGAGAAGGCATAGATCAGGTCATCAATCAGCAGCTTCGCCGGCATCGACAGGAAGCGGGTCAGCGGCCGGTCCTTTGCCGAGAAGACGTCGCTGGCTTTCGACAAGCCCATATAGACCGGCGCAAAGCGCAGCGAATAATTCGTGTCTCCGCCGGAGAAGTGACCGAGTTCATGCCCGATCACGGCTTTCAGCTCGCCTTCGGTGAAATGGCTCATCAGGGGTAGGGACAGGTGCAGCGTGCGCCCGACCATGGGGGCCTTGCCATACGGCGTGTACACCGGCGAGGACGTGGCGAAGAAGGTCGGCTGCAGGCCGACGACCACATTGTCCGGCATCTTGGAGTTCAGCTTCTTGGCGATGTCGCGCACGAGCAGGCCAAGTCGCGGATATTCGTAGAAGGTCACGGGCCGTGCTGCGATATAGGTTTTCGGCCGTGTGAAGAATACCGTGAGCCCGCGCAGGATGGCGTAGGCTGCGCCGATCAATACGGCGCCGGTGCCGATCAGCAGGAGTTCGCTTTCGACGCCGAACCAGTGGAGCAAGGTCAGGTAGGCCGCGCCGCCGAAGATGCAGACGTGCACCAGCGACACGATCCCGACCACACTTGTGATGGCTACGGCATAGGGCCAGAAGCCGAGGGACAGGATGCTGCGATGGGTGCCGAGCAGCATCGAGACGAGGCGTGTCAGCGGTACGACCCCGAAGGACAGCAGCAACACGCCGGCCGAGGCGAGTGCCAGCCAGCCGAATGGGGTCGCCTCGCCGCAGGCCCGGGAGTCAGGCGCATTGAACAAGGAGGTGGCGCAGGCGGCCAGTTCGCCGCCGGCTGGGCCGAGGCCTGCAAGGTCCACCGGCGCGGCGCCCCAGAACCGGGCCAAGGCCACGCCGATCCCGATGAGTGGAACTGCCGTCAGAACGGCAATCAGCCTGAGTATCCGCAGCATGGTTCGTCCCCCTGACTGTCCCCCGCCTGCGCCAACCGAAACGCCGAAACGGGTTTGTGTCAACGCTCTCCCCGGGGCCGCGCGGGTGAGCGCCTTGAGACGCTTGGGATTTGTCCAAGGGCCATGTGTCGGCTAAGCGTCTGGGATGCTGAATATCCGACCCATCGCCGCCGATCCTGCCGCCGCCCTGGAGGCCGCAGAGGCCCATGCGCCCTACCTTCGGCGGC
>JBGSKU010000288.1:0-4182 GCA_041741055.1 Hyphomonas sp. | reverse complement strand
CTGGCGGGCAGCCTGCCGCAAACGCTCGCCCGGGGCGCCATCCCGTCGCTCGACGGCATTCGCGCGGTGTCCGTCGCGATCGTGTTCTTTGCCCATGCGCGGCTTTCAGGCGCCATCGCCGGCGGTTTTGGCGTCACGATCTTCTTCTTCCTGTCAGGGTTTCTCATCACCACCCTTTTTGTCCGCGAATGGCGCGACACCGGCGGGATTCACATCGGGCATTTCTATATCCGCCGGTTCCTGCGTCTCTCGCCGCCGCTCTTTACGACGCTTGGCATTGCCTACCTTCTGCTCTATCTCAGCCTCGCAGAGGGCGATTTCGAACCTTTCGCCGTTCTCAGCCAGCTCTTCTATTTCCACAACTACTACCTTGCCGCCTACCCCGGCTCAGGGTCGGTGGTCTCGGGGCTTCAGCCGCTCTGGTCCCTGTCGGTGGAAGAGCATTTCTACATGATCTTCCCCCTCATCTTCCTTCTCTTCACGCGCGGGCGTATCGACATCCGGCATATCTGCGGCCTGCTCGTGCTGATCATTCTCTGGCGCTATGTGCGGTTTCAGTTCCTGCTTGGCACCCAGTGGGAAATCTATATCTCGACCGACACGAGGTTCGACTCGATCCTCTTCGGCTGCCTTCTCGCGCTGCTGGAGCGGAATGGTGTGGCTGGCCGGCTGTTCCCGGCCGACACCCGGCGGATGACGATCTGGCTCGTGGCCGCATTCCTCGTCCTTGGCGCCAGCATCCTGGCACGTGACATGACCTTCCGCTCCACCCTGCGCTACACGGTTCAGGGTCTCGCGCTGATGGTCGTCTTTCACTACGCGGTGACGCGGCCCGACTTCGCCCTCTTTCGACCGTTGAACAACAGGTGGGTTCGGCTGATCGGACTTTATTCCTACACAATCTACCTGTCGCACTACGTCATCATAAGGCTCTTCATCCGGCACGGGTGGTTCGAGGAGAACTATCCCCTTTTCGTGCTGGGAACGGCGGCGCTCACCATCGCCTATGCGGCCTTCGTCTGGCACGTCATCGAAGCGTTGCCACGGCGGTTCAAGCATCGCTTCGCCTGAGGCGGACAGATCCGGAGGGGCGTTCTGGCGCGGGTCGCGGGTTGCTGCAGCGGCTCTGAGCGGCACACCCCCGAAAAGCAAAACCCCGCCGCGGGAGAGAGCGCGCGGCGGGGTCATGCTTCGACGGAGGCGGAGCTTAGAAGCTCTCGTAGGCTCCCGCGTCAGGGGCCTTGCCCCGCGGCCGCACCGTCCCGTCGATGTCCTTCTTCGGTGCCAGGCTGACAGTGCCGGCATCGACGCCCTTGGACGAAGAGCGCAACCGGAAGTCCATACCCGTGTACGACGTGAACTCGTTGGAAGCATTGGTCACGACGATATTGTTGCTCTCCACCACGTTCTTCACGGGATCGTTCGCCACCTTCAGCGCGGTCGTCATGTTGTTGGCGACCTTGAGGTTGGTCGAACCGCGATTGAAGATCCAGGGGAACTTGCCGGCAAGACCCTTGGCATGGATCACCGTGTTGTTGATTATCTGGCTGTTCACGCCACGCGTGATCGTGATGCCGTGATAGGCCGTCGTGGAGACCACGTTGTTGCGGATGATGAAGTTCTCGTAGGCGCCGGCGAAAAGGCTGATGCCCTGGAGTTTGCAGGCGATGGGGCTGCGCGTTCCGACGAACTCGAAGATCTTGTTCTCTTCGATCGTCAGATTGCGGAGCGTGCCGGTGCCGACCCCGCCGGGACCGTCGGTCCATGCCTGGAAGGCGTCGGTGTGGCTGCCATTGATCTGGTGACAGTTCTGCACCTTGTTGCGGCGCACGATGGAGTTGTCCCCGAGCGCGCGCATGCCGTCACCGGCGAAACCGTCGATGATATTCTCTTCCATCAGCGCGTCGGTCCCGACCATGAGGATGCCATTGTAGACGCCTGTCACCCGGTTGCGGGCGACCGTCTGGCGCGGGCCGTCGATCAGGAAGCCCGACCGCTGATTGTTGTTCCAGTCCGTGACAGTCCACTGGGCGTAGCTCGTGGAATTCATCGTGGCGCGGACATCGAGATCGCGGAACACAAGGTCGCTGGTGTCGCCATAGCTGCGAACCTGCGCGATCAGACCGTTTGCATTGGCGCTGGTCCAGACCTTGAAGCCCTGGAAGACGATGTTCTTGGAACTGCGGACGGTGATCCCGTCAACCTGGGCGACTTGACCCGGCATCGAGGTGATGACAACCGGCGAGGTGTACTGCTGGCCGGAAACCACCATCGCGCCGTGATAGCCGCCGAGCAGGAAGACGCGGTCGCCACCCTTGACCTTGCCCGAACTCATCAGCGCGTCGAAGCTCGCGAAGGTCGTCCCGGTCGTCGGCGCGGGTCCGGTTCCGCCGGTGCCGGTCGTTGATGTGGAGCCCGAGGACGTCCCGGTGGTCGTGCCGGTGGTCGTGCCGGTGGTCGTGCCGCTCGTCGTGCCAGAAGTCGTCCCGGTACTGGTTCCGCCTGTCGTCCCCGTAGTGCTGCCCGAGGTCGTGCCCGTTCCGGTCCCCGAGGTGCTGCCCGAGGTCGCACCGGTACCGGTATCCGCCGAGACGGTCGTGGTCGTTCCGGACGTTGTGCCAGCAGAGCCGCCGGTGGTTGCGGTGCCCTGGCCACTTTTGCGGGCTTTCAGCCATTTTGCCTTTGCCGCGCTCACGGCGTAGACTGGTTTCTTGCGAACCCAGCCTTTATTGGTCGCGGTCGTGGCGGTCGTGGCGGTCGCGGGAGCGGTGGGCGCATTCGCGGCTTCCGCCGCCAGATCGTCGCCGTTCGGGGCGTCATCCTGGGTGGTTGCCTGCAGAGAAATGGCGCTTAGAGGTGTTCCGGCTACCGGACCTGGGCGCAGCGGCTGTACGAAGAAGTCTGCAGCACTGACCTGCGTTCCCACGACAGTCAGTCCCAGTACTGCCGTAAGCAGCGAGCGGACGAGTTGCATTGGCTTTTCCTTTGGTCGGTGAGTGTGTCCCTCCCCAGAACAATGCGAGATAACGTGGCAAAGATTGGGCGCAATTGCAGTCTCGATGTGTCGGCAAACTCGAATTCGACCCATTCCCTAGCAATAATTTTAGCTAAATCGGCGCGATGTTGCCGAAACCTTGGGGTATGACGCTCGAAGCATGGAAACAACTTCAACCTCAGGTTGTGTCTCCCGCGACCGGCGAATGAGGGCGAAGGACGCGAGAAAGGGCGCCAAGAAACGCTGCGAGTCGCTTCTCACGATGCCCCCAGGGGCGGCGCGGGTCCGACTTCAGAAGCGCGCTGAATAGTCCGGTCGCCGGTTGGCGCGGCCCGCAACGCCCGGCTGAAGCTTGAACTGCTCCGCCTCGTTGTTTTCGATGACGATACGACCCGAACACTGATGGACCCGTATCCATGGGACCTTCGGTGTCGGTCCATCGGCATGCCGCACACGGTTCCCGACCACTTCGAGGTTGTTGACAGCGTGCAGGTTCATCCCGTTGGCAGCCTGCGTGGCGACAGCATTGTCACGGATCAGGACATTGGCATAGGGACCGCCATGAAAGCTTATCCCCTGCATCTTGGCACGCAGCGGATTGTCCGGTCGGACCGTCCATTCGATCAGGACATTGTCCTTGATAACGATTCCGTTGAGCAGGCCCGACGTCTTGAACGCCTGAAATCCATCGGAATGGTTCTCGTCGATCTGCATGGCGTCCGTGATGCGGTTGCCGATCACCACGCAATTGTCCTCGGTGGCGCGCAGCCCGTCACCCGAGAATCCGAAGACGCTGTTGTTGAATATCTCGGAGTTCTTTCCGGAAACGCCATAGCCGAACTGAACACCGATCGCCGCGCAATCCCGAACGATGCAGTTGCGCCCGCGCATCAGCACCGCGCCGATCTTGCCCGCATGCCAATCGGCGAGCGTCCAGCGCGCGTGATTGTCGCTGTCGGCCCGCCCCCGGAACAGCGACCTCGACACTTCGATGCCGCTGCAATTCGGAAAGGCCATGAAAAGGTATTGCTTGATCTTCTTCTTCGGCAGCGTGGAAAGCGGCCAGAACTGAAGGCCCGCGAAGGAAAGGTTGGCGCAGTCGTCCAGCAGGATGCGTTCGAAATGCGCGGCGCCGGGCGCTGCGGCGGCAATGGTCGCCCCCCCCTCGGGGCGGATGCCGGCCAGGC
>JBGSKU010000287.1:0-1774 GCA_041741055.1 Hyphomonas sp. | reverse complement strand
GCTGGGCGCCGAGCCGCAGCACTGCGTGCTGACCGTGAAGGGGCGCAAGCTGGAGGTGGGCCGCGAGGCTGCCGGCGTCGCGCGCTTCACCTTCGAGGAACTCTGCGCCCGCCCCCTCGGCCCGCTCGACTATCTGACGATCGCGGCGACCTTCCACACGGTGATCCTCGATTCGATCCCCCTTCTCACCCCGGACCGGCGCAATGAGGCGGCCCGGTTCGTGGCCCTCATCGATGCACTTTACGAAGCGCGGGTGAAACTGGTGGCCAGCGCCGCCGCCGAGCCCGACCGGCTCTATCCCGACGGCGACGGGGCCTTCGAGTTCCAGCGCACTGCCAGCCGGCTTCACGAAATGCGCTCGGCTTCCTACATGGCTGAGGAGCGCCGCATCGTGGAAAGTTGAGGGCGCCCCATGCGGATGTCCGGAAACAAGATTTCCGGTCTCCCTTTTGTAATGCCCACTTCCCGAACTTCGCCGCAATTCCTATTTATGCAAAAGCGCGATGAATGAATTGCGCTGACCCGGCGGCGACGTTGCTGCCATGCAGGACTAAGGTGCCGGGGAAGATCCAGCATGAAGAGGTGGGCCGCCGCAAACGGGACCCGCCCTGAACAGGAGGACGAGACATGGCGAATACGCCCACCAAAGCAGGCTCGATTGCACTCAGTCCAGAACAGGGACTCAGCCGGTATCTCAGCGAGATCCGCAAGTTCCCGATGCTCGAAAAGAACGAGGAATTCATGCTCGCCCGCCAGTGGCGCGACCATGAGGATACCGAGGCCGCCGAAAAGATGGTGACCTCCCACCTTCGCCTCGTGGCAAAGATCGCCATGGGCTATCGCGGCTACGGCCTGCCGATGGCCGAAGTGATCTCCGAAGGCAACGTGGGCCTGATGCAGGCCGTCAAGAAATTCGACCCCGAAAAGGGCTTCCGCCTCGCCACCTATGCGATGTGGTGGATCCGCGCCGCCATCCAGGAATACATCCTGCGCAGCTGGAGCCAGGTGAAACTGGGCACCACCGCCGCGCAGAAGAAGCTGTTCTTCAACCTGCGCCGCCTGAAGGGCGAGATGCAGGCGCTCGACGAAGGCGACCTCAAGCCCGAGCAGGCCCGCCTGATTGCGGAAAAGCTCAACGTCACCGAAGACGAAGTCTATTCGATGAACGGGCGCATGTCCGGCTCGGATGCCTCGCTCAACGTGCCCATGGGCGCGGACGGCGACATGGAATGGCAGGACTGGCTGGCCGATGACGAACTCGGCACCGCCGAGACCTTCGCCAACCGCCAGGAACTCGACAGCCGCATGGAATTGCTGACCCGCGCCATGGAAGACCTGTCCGAGCGCGAACGTCACATCCTGACCGAGCGCCGCCTGATCGACGAGCCGAAAACGCTCGAAGAGCTCTCCGACCAGTACAGCGTCAGCCGCGAACGTATCCGCCAGATCGAGGTGCGCGCCTTCGAGAAGCTGCAGAAAGCCATGAAACGCATGGCCAAGGAACAAGGCCTGCCGGTTGGCGACTGAGCCTGCCTCGTTCATCCGGATTACCGAAAGCCGCGATCCCCGGGTCGCGGCTTTTGCGTCCATCCGCGAGCGCGACCTGACGGGCGGGCATGGCGGCCGCTTCATCGTCGAGGGCAAGGTGACGCTGGAGACGCTGCTGGCGCGCGGCCGGTTCGAGATCGAAAGCCTGTTCCTGTGCGAGACGCGGCTCGCCCCGCTGGCGGACCTGCTCGCGCGCGTTCCGGCGGATGTGCCGGTCTATGTCGCC
>JBGSKU010000286.1:0-3212 GCA_041741055.1 Hyphomonas sp. | reverse complement strand
GCTTCACTTCCGGCAGGCCGAAATTGGTGTCGTCGGCGCAGATGATCATGTCGCAGGAGAGGGCGACTTCCGTGCCGCCGGCCAGCGCCGATCCGGTGATCGCAGCGATCAGCGGCTTGGTGCGCTCGCGCCGCGCGATGCCTGCGAAGCCGCCTTTCTTGGTGGACAACGCCCCGCCATTGCCGGCGGAGATTTCCTTGAGGTCCGCGCCGGCACAGAAAGCCTTGCCGACCGCGGTGAGAATGCCAACCCAGACTTCGGGGTCAGATTCCATCTGGTCGAGGGCGGCTTCCATCGTGGCGGCCATCTCGCCATTGATGGCATTGCGCGCTTCGGGGCGGTTCATCGTGATGATGGCGACGTGGCCTTTCTTGACATACTCGACGGGCATGGGGCGTTCCTCCTTGGGGTTTCTTTCGGGAGAGCTAAGGGGCCTTACGCAACGTCGCGCAAGCGTCCCTCTTGCCGGACGCTGGGGCAGGCCATTGTAATGGGGCC
The DNA here is from genome assembly GCA_041741055.1 of Hyphomonas sp. GTDB lineage: Bacteria > Pseudomonadota > Alphaproteobacteria > Caulobacterales > Hyphomonadaceae > Hyphomonas. The sequence continues at coordinate 2,714 of JBGSKU010000286.1, read as the reverse complement.
ATGAAACTCGACCTCGATCCCGAATACGAAGCCTTCCGCGCCGACGTCGCGGAAATCCTTTCCACGAATGCCCACCTGGCCCCCGGACCTGACGAAAAGGGCTACAAGAATCCGAAGCGGATCGCCTGGCAGAAGCTGCTGATCCGGAACGGCCTCGCGGCGCGCACGATCCCGAAGGACTATGGCGGCTACGGCGCGGAGCCGGACATCCTGAAAGCGCGGATCATCGGTGAGGAGTTTGCCCGCACGCGCATCCAGGGACCGATGTCCGGGCAGGGCATCGCGATGCTGGTGCCGACGCTGCTGGAACTCGGCACAGAGGAACAGAAGCAGGCCTATATCCGCCCGACCATCGAAGGCGAGATGATCTGGTGCCAGGGGTATTCGGAGCCCGGCGCAGGATCGGATCTTGCCGCGCTGCGCACGGCGGCTGTGGAAGATGGCGACTACTATGTGATCAACGGCTCCAAGATCTGGACCTCGACGGCCAAGCAGGCCGACATGATCTTCTGCCTTGTGCGCACGGACCCCGCCGCCAAGAAACATGAGGGCATCACCTACATCACGTTCCCGATGACGACGCCCGGCATCGAGATCCGCCCGCTGGTCGACATGACCGGCACGGCGAACTTCAATGAAGTGTTCTTCACGGATGTCCGTGTGCCGAAGAGCGGCGTGATCTATGCGCCGAACAAAGGCTGGCAGGTGGCCAACGCGACGCTGACCCATGAGCGCGGCATGCTCGGCGACCCGAACGCCACCAAGGCGCGCTTCCTTGAACTCGTGACGCTGATGAAATCGGAATCCGTCAATGGCAAGCCGCTGATGGACAATCCGCTGTTGCGCGACCGGCTGATCAAGCTGCAGTCGGAAGTCTATGCGATGCAGGCGAACGGCCTGCGCATCACGACCAGCCGCCTCAAAGGTGAGAGCCCGGGGCTGGCCGGGCTGATCGTGAAGCTGAACGGGTGTGACCTCAACCATGAGATCGCGCGCCTCGCGATCGACGCGCTCGGCGAACTCGGCATCCTCTACGACGAGGGTGAACACCTGCGCGCCGAGGGCAGCTGGCAGTGGCGTTACATGTACGATCTCGGCCTGATCATCGGCGGCGGCACCGCCCAGATCCAGAAGAACATCATTGCGGAACGCGGCCTCGGCATGCCGCGCGAGCCCAAGCTGGCAAAGGCGTAAGACCGATGGAATTTGCACTCTCCGAAGACCAGCGGTTGCTGCAGGACAGCCTGAAGGGCGTGCTCGCAGGGGCCGCTTCGCTCGACCAGATCCGCAAGATTGCCGTGGGCGATGCGGCGGCCATGGCCGCGCTGGAAGTGGCGCTCGCCGAATTCGGTCTTGCTGCGCTGCTTGTTCCTGAAAGCGCCGGCGGGCTTGGCCTCGGCATTCTCGATGCGTGCCTCGTGCAGGAACAGCTGGGATATCACATCGCGCCGTCGCGCTTCCTTTCGAGCGCGGTTGCCGTCTGCATGCTGCCGCACAGTCCTTCGGTGCAGGCGCAGATTGCGGCGGGGCAGGCGAAGTTCGGCCTGGCCCTGACGGAACTCTTCTCACGCCGGGATGGCGCCGGTCTGGAGCTGAAGGCGGGCAAGCTTTCGGGAGCATCATTGCTGGCGCTCGATGTGGATGGCGCCACACACCTGCTGGCGGCGGATGGCAAGGGCGGGCTGCATGTCGTCAACGCGCGGGAAGCGAAGTCCGTCGTCATGCAGACGATCGACCGGACACGGACGTTCCACGAAGTGACCCTCGCGGGGGCCAAACCTGAAGCGACCGGCAAGGTGGATGATAAGTTCATCGCTGTTGCGCGGCTACTGGTCGCCGCCGATACGCTCGGCGCGGCGCAGGCGATGATCGACAAGGCAGTCGCTTACGCAGCCGAGCGCCAGCAGTTCGGCCGGGTGATCGGTTCGTTCCAGGCGGTCAAGCACATGTGCGCCGAGATGGCCGCCAAGCTGGAGCCCGGCCGGGCGTTGATCTGGCATGCCGCCCACGCGCTCGACACCGGCGACGCGGAAGGACCGGTCATGGCCAATCTTGCGAAGTCCTACCTGGCAGAGGCGGGCACCTTCATCGCCCGCACGGCGACCGAGGTGCACGGCGGCATGGGCTTCACCGATCTTGTCGGGTTGCACTACTGGTACAAGCGGATCGGCGTGAACCGCCAGCTGTTCGGCTCGCCCGAACAGGCCCGCGAATCGGCGGCGCAGTTGCAGGGTTTTGCAGCCTGAGAAAATACAACCAGATCGCGAGTTTGATCTTGAGGTATCATTAAACGTGTGAGAGAGTTTTCGTGAAATGCACGCCAGAGGTGTGTGCGCGGAGGCCTGCCATGACCGAGATCCTGATCGACTATGACACCCTGAAACGCCGCGCGGCGGAGTTCGGATTCCGCCGGGCGAATTTTGATGAGTTGCAGTCCGGCCTCGCGCTGGCTGAGCACTTGACCGAGCAGACCATGGCGACCCCTGAATCGATCCGCTGGATCGATGGGATGACAGGCATGGCCGGTTGGGTCACCGGCGATCCTGTGGAGGGCGTGTTCATCACCGTTCCGCTCAGCCGCGACGGCGTGGCGGCGGTGCGCGATGGCAGTTTCGTGCCTGCCTGGCCGGCGCTGTCGCACCTGGCCTGTCAGGGCGAGCCCTGCAGCGGCGTCTATATCGGGGTCTATGCCGGCGTCACCAAGGAGGCACGCC
>JBGSKU010000285.1:0-3355 GCA_041741055.1 Hyphomonas sp. | reverse complement strand
GGCGGGGGCCGGCGCGGGCGTCTCGTGCACACAGGCCGCGGCCAGCAGCAGCGCGGCCATGGCCGAAGCCCAATGTTTGATCCTGACCATGGCGTGCTCCCTGCCGGCGTGAGTCGTGGCCCGTGTTAGACGCCATTTGATGCGCCCGTGTGAAGCCTGCGGACTGAAAAAATGGTGACGCGGCGCGCAAACGCATTAAACCCGTGCGCATAACAAGACTGACAGACCGGGAGAACAAGATGACCCTGCGCCCTGCCCTGCTGGCCTCGATCGCCGCGATTGCACTCAGCGCCTGCGCGACACCGCCTGCCCCCGAACCGCAAGCCCTGGCGCCCGCCACCGAGACGGTTCGCAAGACCACGGGCACAATCGTGACCGAGAACATTCCCGATGCACCGCCATCGCTGGTGGAACGGATGGAGCGCTATGAGAACGTGCGCAACCACGGCTTCCAGGACTGGACCGGCGAAGGCGGCATCCTGATCACCACACGCTTCGGCGATGTGAACGCAGTGCATGAAGTGCGCTCGCCCGGCGGCGCGCGGCGCCAGCTGACCTTTTACAGGGAGCCGGTGAACAATGCCGACGCGAGCCCGAAGGGCGGCGCCTTCCTGTTCGCCAAGGACCGGGGCGGCGACGAGTATTACCAGTCCTACCGGTTCGACCTGGAGACAGGTGCGGTGACGCAATATTCCGAACCCGGATCGCGCAATGGCGCGGCGCTGTGGTCGGATGACGGCACGCGGGTTGCCTGGGCGCGCACGCAGGCGGGTGACCCGAACAATGACATCCTGATCGCCGATCCGGCAGACCCGGCGAGCCTGCGGGTGGCGCTGGAGGGCGAGGGCGCGATCGGGCCGGTCGACTGGTCGGGCGATGGCAAGACGCTGCTGCTGCAGCGCTACCAGTCGATCACCAAGAGCCAGATATTCAGCCTGGATGTGGCCACCGGCACGCTGACCGAGATCAATGCCGGCGATGATGTGGCCTACTCCGGCGCGGCGCTGTTGCCGGACGGGTCGGTGCTGACGGTGACCGACAAGGACAGCGAGTTCCAGAACCTGGTGCGCATCGCGCCGGATGGCACGCTGACGAATTATACCGGGACAATCGCGTGGGATGTGTCGGACTGGGCGCTGTCGCCGGACGAGAGGACGGTGGCCTTCACGGTCAATGAAGGCGGGCTGGGCACGATCCGCCTGCTGGAACTGGAGAGCGGCCAGGTGCGTCCCGGCCCGACCCTGCCGGTGGGGATTGCCAGCGGGCTGGTCTTCTCGCCCGGTGGCAGCCAGGTCGGCTTCACCTTCAACGGCGCGACGAGCCCGGCGGATGCCTGGTCGTTCGATGTGGCGACGCTGAACCTGACGCGCTGGACCGAGGCGGAGACCGGCGGCCTGGACCCTGCGGGCTTCATCACGCCGGAAATGTTCAGCTACAGGAACGCCGACGGCATGGATATTCCGGCCTTCATCTACCGCGCGGAAGGCGATGGACCGCATCCGGTGATCATATCGATTCATGGCGGCCCGGAAAGCCAGTCCCGGCCCGGCTTTTCCTCGACCTACCAGTACTGGGTGAAGGAACTGGGGCTGACCGTGATCGTGCCCAACGTGCGCGGATCATCCGGCTACGGAAAGACTTATGTCTCGCTGGACAACGGCCTGAACCGCAAGAAATCGGTTGAGGATATCGGCGCGCTGCTCGACTGGATCGGAGCGCAGCCGGACCTCGATACGTCGAAAGTGGTGGTGTATGGCGGCTCGTATGGCGGCTACATGGTGCTGGCCTCGGCCATCGACTATGCAGACCGGCTGGCCGGCGCGATCGACATTGTCGGTATCTCGGACTTCAAGACCTTCCTGGAGAATACCGAGGGCTATCGCCGGGACCTGCGCCGGGCGGAATATGGCGACGAGCGCGACCCGGAAATTGCGGCTTTCTTCGAGGCAATCTCGCCGCTGCGCAATGCCGCGAAGATCACCAAACCGATGCTGGTCATCCAAGGCTTCAACGATCCGCGCGTGCCCTATACCGAGGCCGAGCAGATCCTGGCGGCGCTGAAGCAGAACGGCGTCACAGCCTGGTTCATGATGGCGATGGACGAAGGCCACGGCTTCCGAAAGCAGGCGAACCGCGAGGCCCAGCGCAAGGCGGAGACTCTGTTCCTGCAAGAGGTGCTGGGGGGCGAGTGACCGTCCCCCTCGCCCGCACGCGGGATCGACCTAGCTACTCTGTCTGAAACCTGATGCCCGGAGGGCCGAACTTGATCACGCTGCACCATCTGGAAAAATCTCAGTCGATCCGCATTCTCTGGCTGCTGGAGGAGCTGGGCGCGCCGTACGAGATCAAGCTGTATGACCGCGACCCGCAGACGCGGCTTGCCCCGGCGGCTTACAAGGCGATCTCGCCGCTCGGCACGGCGCCGGTGATCACCGATGGGGCGGTGACGCTGGCCGAGACGAACGCCATCGTTGACTATATCCTCGACACCTACGACGCGGCCGGCCTCCTGCGCCCTGCCGCGGGCGCGGCCAACCGGGCGGATTACCTGTTCTGGTTCCACACGGCGCAGGGCAGCCTGCAGCCGCTCTTGACCAACAAGTTCGTGATGATGGCGATGACCACGCGCGCGCCTTTCCTTGTGCGGCCGATTGCGAAGTCGCTCGTGGCGGCGCTGGATGCGGGCTTCTTCGGGCCACGCCTGAACGCGTTGATGGGCGAGATCGAGAAAGCGCTGGGAAAGCGCAAGTGGTTTGCGGGCGATGAGCTGACGGCGGCCGACATCGTGATGGGCTATTCGATGGAACTGTGTGCGCACCGCGCCGGGATGGACGAGAAACGCTTCCCGAACGCGCACCGGTTTCTAAAGCAGATGCGGGAATATCCGTCCTACATCCGCGCAATGGAGAAGGATGGCAAGGGCACGATTTTGCTGTAGGTCCAAGGAATAACATCATGCCGATGTTTCCTTCGAGCAGGTTTCGCAATCTGGTGGAAAGTTGAGATGGCCGTCACCCTCGATGGCCACCGGCCATCTGAGGGCCCATCGCCCGAACTCAACCCGCGTTCCAATCTGATGGCTCAGGTGATGGGCCCTCAGATGCGCTGGCGCGCATCGAGGGTGACGCGCCACATCAGTACCTTAACCGAAAAAGATGATAAGGTGGGGGCTTCTGTTGCCAGGCGCCCCCGGGCCCCGCCTACGGGTCTGAAGCCGTAGGACTTAGGTCGGAAAAACCGTCACCGCTTACGCGGCGAGCAGTTCGCCCTCAGCAAAGTTGTCGTTTGCAACTATTTGCTTTTGAGCTTCTAACGCAGCTCAAGCGAGCGAAAGCCTCGTCTTTACACGTCCGTC
>JBGSKU010000284.1:0-7694 GCA_041741055.1 Hyphomonas sp. | reverse complement strand
ACCCACAGCACGATCAGCATCACCAGCCCGCCGACGAGCACGGCGAGGATGACGGCGTCCCGGCGCGCATCAAGGGGCGCCTGGGGCATCAGGCCGAACATCTGGAGGACCAGCGTTGCGGTCAGTCCTCCCAGAAAGGCCGGCACCAGCCAGGCGAGCCGGCCCTGAACGTCCAGCCCGGCGAGGCCATAGATCAGCGCGGCGCACGGCAGACCGATTTCCAGCACGCGGCCCCATTGCAGGGTGTAGGGCGTCGGTTCGCCCTGCAGTCCGAGCGCGGCGACGAAGGCCAGCGTCGCCAGCAGGGTGATGACGCCGGCGCGCCAGACCAGTCCCGAGGTCAGCAGAAGGCCGACGACCGCGCCAAAGATGAACTCCATCGTCATGGGGTGCACGATGAGGGTGAGCAGGTCCTGCGCAATATGGATCGACAGGCCCATCATCGAGGCGGCCGCGATGCCGATGCCCCAGGCCAGCAGTGCGAAAGGCAGCCAGCCGCGTGGCAGCAGCAGGATCAGCGCAAAGACGAAATAGAAGTAGATCTCGTGGATCAGTGACCAGCCGATCAGCAGGACCGGGAAGTCCTGTTGTGGGATCAGCAGGAAGGACTTGAGGACGTACTGGAATTGCGGAGAATCTGGCCTGACGGGCGCGCCGCTCGAATCGATCAGCTCCACACCGCCGCTCAGTACCATGTAGGCCAGGCCGAGCGCTGCGGCGGCCCACCAGACCGGGTAGATCCGCGTCAGGCGGCTGAACAGGAACTCAGCGCTGGTTGCCGGCCCGGACAGCGCGTTGCGCGTGACCCAGACCATGATGAACCCGGAAATCACGAAAAACAGGTCGACCCCGGCAAATCCGCTGGCGAACAAGCCGCGGATCAGGCCCGGTTCGGAGCTTGAGGCCCGGGCGATGCCGGCAAGTTCCAGCGCGTGCGCGTGGTAGGCGACCACGATGAGGGCCGCAACGCCGCGCAGGGCCTGGATGGACTGGAGCTTCATTCCCTGACTCTCCGGCCCCCCGGTTGCGCAATATAAACCTTATCGGGTGTAGCAACGGGGCAACGGTGTTGCCAGACTTTCGACACATCTTGTTGGATAGTCTGGTGGAACCCCAAAGAGTGCCCATATCCACGCCCATGCCCGACGATCAGATCCCGCCACCGCCCGAAGCCACTTTCGCGCCGCCGATGCGCATCCATGTCTTGCGGCAGGGTGTGAACGTCGCCGTGCGCCAGATTCTTGCGTTTCTGGGGCTTGGCCTGATCGTTCTGGCGGTGCCGGTCGCCTTTGCGACGCCGTTCATTCCTGTGGGCTTGCCCATGGCGATTGTTGGTGTGGTGCTGCTGGGCCGCAATGCCGTCTGGGGGCGCCGCTGGATGGAGGGCATGCTTGCCCGCCACCCGCGCCTCGAACGCATGGCGCCGAACTGGCTGATGAACCGCGTGTTCGGCCGCGACAAGCAGGGCCATTCCGAATAGGTCATCCGGCGCTTGGCCGTCGGGGACGGACATGGCATTGCCCCTGCACTGGGGGTGGTCCCAGCCCGTCGGAGGGGTAGTCTTGACCGGTCAGAACGCAGGCGCGCCACGCTGGCACACCCGTATCGTGTCGCCCGCCGAACTCGGCGCGGATGATATCGCAGCCTGGAATCGCCTGCGCGACGCGCATCCGGAATATGACACGCCGCTGCTGTCGCCGGCCTTCGCGCAGACGATAGGCCGCACGCGGCGCGATGCACGTGTCGCGTTGATCGAAGATGCGGACGGATTGGCGGCGGCGTTTGCGTTCCTTGCGCGCCCGGATGGCCTCGGCCGTCCGATCGGTGCGCCTTTCAACGACTATTCCGGGCCGGTCGTCCGTGAAGGGCTGGCCCTCAGCCTGCGCGAGATCGTTGCGATGGCCGGGCTCGGCGGTTACCGGACCGCCACCCTGCTGGACCCCTGGAACTGTTTCGAAGCCGAGCGAACTGGTGGTACGGCGACCTTTCTCGCGCGGCTGGAGGGGCGCACGCCGGCCGAATATCTGGCTCAACGCCGCGCCGAGCATTCGAGCCGGTTCAAGAAACTCCGCCGTCTTGAAAACCAGATCGACCGCGAGGGTCATGTCCTGAAGCTCATCTGGGGTCCGCTGAATGAGCGCCTCGAAGCGGCGCTTTTCGGATTCAAGTCGCAGCAATACCGGCAGAGCGGACTGGTCGATCTGATGAACGCGCCAAAGGCGCGGGCGCTTCTCGACACTGTGGCCGCCGATCCGGCAGGGTTCCAGGCGAGCCTGTGGGCCGGTGACGAACTCGTGAGCGCCGATTTCGGCTTCCGGCTGGGCAAAACGTTCCATCCGTGGATCGCGGTATTCAATCCCGCGTTCGGTCACTTTTCGCCCGGGAACATGCTCAAGAAGCACGTGATCGAGCACATGGCCGACATGGGTCTTGAGTCCTACGACCTCGCCGAAGGGCATGACCACCACAAGAAGTACTTCACCAATTCCGGACGCGTCATCTACAGCGTCGATCTCGCAGTCGCAGGCGCGCGCGGATTTGTGCTGGCTGCGCAGGCCGGCCTGTGGCGCGCGCTCGGTGCTGAGGCGGATGGCTCGGCGGCGGGCCGCCTGAAACGGCGGATTGATCAGGCGGCGGTCTGCTTCGACAAGACGACTGACAGGTTGGCAGACTTGTGGACAGCGCTGCGCAAACGCGGCGTCTCTGCCTCGCCTTCGGACGGTCAGGCGACCGAGACGGTTTGAAGCGGCGACAAGGCTTGCCATCGTGTAAAAAGATCGCACACATGCATCGCACAACATTGAAGCGGGGCTGCAATGCGACTCAGAAATCTGTGCCTGGCGGCGGCGGCCGTGTTGGCGCTTGCTGCGTGTGATGCGCCGGGCAAAGGCAGCGGCAAGACGCCCGCGTTCGAGCCGCCGGCGGATCCCTTTCCCTCGACCTACAAGGCGTATCCATCCGGGACGCTGCTGATCTCGAACGCCACGGTGCTCGACGGGATCGGCGGGCGGATCGAGAACGGCTCGGTCCTGATCCAGGACGGCAAGATCGCTGCCGTGGGCGCGGATCTGAAAGCGCCCGAAGGCGCGGCGACGCTGGACGCGCGCGGCAAGTGGGTCACGCCTGGCATCATCGACAATCACAGCCACCTTGGTGCGTACCCATCGCCGGGCGTCGACTCGCATGGTGACGGCAACGAAATTTCCGGACCGGTGACGGCGGAAGTCTGGGTCGAGCATTCGGTCTGGCCGCAGGATGCCGGCTTCACCCGTGCGCTGGCCGGCGGCATCACGTCGCTGCAGATCCTGCCGGGCAGCGCCAACCTGTTCGGCGGGCGCGGCGTGACGCTCAAGAACGTTCCCGCACGCACGATGCAGGGCATGAAGTTTCCCGGCGCGCCCTACACGCTGAAAATGGCGTGCGGCGAAAACCCGAAGCGGGTTTATGGCTATGGCCGGGGGTCTACGCCCGGCGGCGCGCCGTATTCGCGCATGGGCAACGTCGCCGGTTACCGGGACGCCTGGATCAAGGCGACCGACTACAAGAAGCAACTCGACAAGGCGAAAGCCGGCAATGGTGAGCCGCCGAAACGCGATCTCGAACTGGAAACGCTGGCGGGCGTGCTTAACGGCGAAATCCTCGTGCACATGCACTGCTACCGCGCGGACGAGATGGCGGTGATCATGGATCTGTCGAAGGAGTTTGGCTACAAGGTCACCGCGTTCCACCACGCGGTCGAAGCCTACAAGATCGCCGACAAGCTGGCTGAATACGGCGCCTGTTCGTCGATGTGGGCGGACTGGTGGGGCTTCAAGATGGAAGCCTATGACGGCATCGCCGAGAACATCCCGCTGGTCCACAATGCCGGCGCCTGCGCGATCGTGCACTCGGACAGCGATGTGGGCATCCAGCACCTGAACCAGGAAGCGGCAAAGGCCTGGTCCGATGGCAAGCGTATCGGCATCGACGTACCGATGGAGGAAGCCTGGGAATGGCTGTCCATCAACCCGGCCAAGACCCTCGGCATCGATGACAGGACCGGCAGCCTCGAGCCCGGCAAGATGGCGGACGTGGTGGTCTGGTCCGGCAATCCGTTCAGCACCTACAGCAAGGCCGAGAAGGTCTATATCGACGGGGCGCTGATGTTTGACCGCGACGATCCGGCAAACAATCCCGTGATGGATTTCGAACTTGGCCAGCCGGGAGAAGGAGACCGCAAATGATCCGCCGCATCCTTCTCAGCCTCACGATCCTGACTGCCGCGCCTGCGGCCCTTGCCGAGCCGGTGGCGGTGTATGGCAAGTCCGTCTGGACCGGCACCAGCCAGGGCACGATCACCGATGGTGTCGTCGTGATCGACAATGGCCGCGTTGTGTCCGTCGGGCCCGCCTCCACACCCGTGCCGGCCGGCGCGAAGGAAGTGCGCGCCGAATGGGTCACGCCGGGGCTCATCTCGGCATTCTCTCGAACGGGCATTGCCGAAGTCAGTGGTGTGGATGACACCAACGATGCCGGTGCCGGCGGTTCGCACTTCTCTGCCGCGCTCGACGCGGCGGACGGGTTCAATCCCGACGCCACGGCGATTGGTGTGACGCGTCTGGCCGGGTTCACCCGTCTTGCGGTGGCGCCGCAGGCCCGCGCCACGCTGTTCGGCGGCCAGGGTTTTCTGGCGAACACAAGCGGCGATGCCGACAGCGTGTTCCGTGACCGTGCTTTCGCCTTCATCGTGCTCGGTGAGAATGGCGCGTCACTCGCGGGGGGCTCGCGGCCGGCCAGCTGGACGACGCTGCGGGGAGCCTTTGACGACGTTCGCTTCTTCGGCGCCCGCTACATGAGCCACAACGAGGGCAACGTGCTGACGCGCATGGATGCACAAGCCCTGATGCCGGCGGTGAAGGGCGATCAGCTCATCCTGTTCCAGGCCCGCCGGGCCAGCGACCTCAACGCCGTCATGGACTTCGCAGAGGCGAACCCCTCGCTGCGGATCGCCATTGTCGGGGCCGATGAAGGCTGGCGCGTTGCGGACCGTCTCGCATTGCTCGACATCCCGGTGATGGTGGATTCCTTCTCGAACCTGCCGGCGTCGTTCTCGCAGCTGGCCGCGACGGGCGAGAATGCCAAACGCCTGGCCGAAGCGGGCGTAACCGTCTCCATCGTCAATCTCGACAATGACGACCACCTGGCGCATCTCGCCTCGCAGATCGCAGGCAATGCCGTCGCCAATGGCATGGCGTTCGACGATGCAATGCGGGCGCTGACGACCGCACCGGCGGAGATTTACGGCATGACCGGGCTGGGGGTTCTGGCGCCGGGCGCGCGGGCGGATGTTGTGGCCTGGGACGGCGATCCGCTGGAAGTGACCTCGGCGCCGACGGCCGTCTATATCGACGGTGAGGCCCAATCGATGGTCTCCCGCCAGACGGAACTGCGCGACCGGTACCGGACCCTCGACGAAAGCCAGCGTCCGCTCGCCTACAAGCACTAGGGCCAATGCCCCGCGGTCAATCAACCTGCATGGCGCCTCCCGCGCCCTGTACGGTTGGGCGCCGAACGCGCCCGTCGTCAGGGTCGTCCACATTACGAAAATTTCAAGCGCCGTGCGGGCCGGGGCCGTGAAGTTGTTCAACTCCCGTAAATCTTTCGAAAAGCAGGCTGGGACCACCTTCGTCGTCGACCTCGATTCCGGGAATTCTTTGCGGGACCTGACTGCCGCATAGCTGCCGCAATCGCGGGCGAAGACTCGTCGCCGTTCGGGATGGGTAGAGTTATGCTGATTGCGTTCCTGATATCGCTCGCCATGGCTACGGGCTCGGGCCCGATGCACGCAGCGCTTGAGGCCACCGAAGCGCCGGAAACCTTCCGGGCCGCCTTCACCGTGGAGCTGGTGTCCAACACGGCCCACCAGACCTATGCCTTCGACCCGCGCCTGCCCGCCGGTGCACGCTGGATTACCATCGAGCGATCCGGAAATGATCCGGAACTGGACCAGGTGGCGGCGAGCTGGGCCGCCGAGGCCGCACCGGATGGCCGCCTGTTCCCGGACGACCTGCGCGCCAGCCTGGGCCCCTCCGTGGATGTGAACACCGATGGTGGGTTCTGGCGCCTCAGTTTCCGGCATCACCCCAATTACAACGACACCGAATTCGACGTCTGGGCCGCCGAGCGCCTGCGGGCGACCGCCTGGCTGGATCCGGTGGGCGAGCGGTTCCAGCGCATCGACTACACGTTGCCCAAGCCGGTCAAAGGCCCCTCGGGTGGCAAGCTGACCCGATACGAGCAAAGCTACCTGCTGAAGACCGAGCCGCGCTGGGGCTTTTCCTATGTGTCCGGCTTCACCATCGACCTGGAGGCCAAGGCCGCGTTCAAGCGCATCAGCCGCCGCTTCGAAGCGCGGGTCACCGATGCGCAGTTCTTCTTCGCCAGCGCTGCCGCCGAGGCCGAATATGACAGCCGCCGCGCGGCGCAGTTACAGATGGCCTCTAGCTTCGGGACGACAGAGCGCTAGTCTTTGCGCGATGACGATTCACATGGTGAAACTCTGCGTCGGCGCCGAAGACGTTGACGATCTGGCCGACTGGCAGAAACGCCTGATGAAGACGCTGCCCAGCCCGGTTCACCACACGCGGATGGCTCCCAAACGCGCCGAGGAAATGCTCGATGGCGGCTCGATCTATTGGGTCATCAAGCGGGCGATCCGGGTGCGCCAGCGCATCATCGACATTCGCTCGATCAAGGATGAGGAAGGCCGAGACATGTGCGAGCTGGTTTTCGATCCGGTTCTGGTGCGCACCTATGCGCAGCCGAAACGGCCCTTCCAGGGCTGGCGCTACCTGAAGCCGGGCGAGGCGCCGCGCGATCTCAAATCGGGTGAAGCGGCGGTCGATCTGCCGCCGAGTCTCGACGCCGCCTTGAAGAATGCCGGCGTCTGGTGAACAAGGGCGGGCGATTCTGACACTCCGTTCCTGAAAGGCCCCGCCCATGCCCCAGTTCGACATGATCCTGCTTACGCCCCAACAAGCGGAAGGCGCCAATGTGATTGAGCACACCGCAGGCAAGCCCGTGCGCGAGGGCGGCGGCGACGAGACCTATCGCTGCGGTGGCTGCAAGACGAAACTGCTGATCAATGTGGCGCACCATGATGCGCACGGCGTGGTCGTGAAGTGCGGCAAGTGCGGAAAGATCAACACCGAACCCCATCACCACCATTGAGGCGGCTGCTTGCCGCCGCGCAGCCGGTGCCGCAGTGGCGGCGCCTTGAGGCTGGCCCATGACCGAGTTCTTCAGCCAGTATGGCCTCATGATTGTGTCGCTGGTTGCTGCGGGCCTGTTTGCGGGCCTCGTGGCCGGCATGTTCGGGATCGGCGGCGGCGCCGTGATCGTGCCGGTGCTGTTCTTCCTGCTCGACGGGATGGGCTTTTCCGAAACGGCGATGCACGTGGCGGTGGCCACGTCTCTGGCGACGATCATCCTCACATCTGCCCGCAGCGTGATGGCCCATCACAAGCATGGCGCGGTCGACTGGAGCATTATTCGCGGCTGGGCGCCCTGGATCATGCTGGGCGCGGTCTGCGGCATGGGCCTGTCGGGCTACATGTCGAAACGGATGCTGCTGGGGCTGTTTGGTACGTTGCTGTTCCTGCTGGCGGCGCAGATCGCGTTCGGCCGGCCGAGCTGGCGCCTGGCTGACAAGATGC
>JBGSKU010000283.1:0-7529 GCA_041741055.1 Hyphomonas sp. | reverse complement strand
GCCGTTCGGGCTGTCGCGCCCGCGCTTGCCGCATTCGAGCCGTCCGACGCACAGATCGCGCACCAGCTTGCCGGCTTCATTGAAAACGTCCGCAGCCTGTCGATCGATCCGGTCGTCGTCCGGCAAAACTGGCTGAAGGCTTATGATATGGTCACGGACCGGGGCGCGAACACGCTCAATCAGTATGCGAGGGAAAACGATCCGTTTGCGGAGATTGGCCGCGCATCCCGGACCGTCGAAGTCGTCTCGCTTGTCCGGGCGAGCGAAAAATCCTTCGAAGCGCGCTGGCTTGAGAAGACCTATGAAAACGGAACGCTGATCGATGTGCGCAGGTATACCGGGCATTTCACACTCGCCTGGCGCACCCCGCGCGACGCAGAAACGCTCCGGGCGAACCCTCTGGGGCTCTACATCCAGAGCCTGAACTGGACCGAAGACCTCGTCACAGGAGACCGCCAATGACACGGGCCACCTGCCTGCCACTTGCCTGCCTTTTGCTTGCCGGTTGCGCGAGCCTGCCGCCGGCGACGCCCCCCATCGACACAGGCTTCATCGCCGCCGTTCCGGTTGAAGAGACGCGTCCGCGCGCCGTGCGGATTGTGGAAACGCCGGTGCCCCTGCCTTTGCCGGGACAATTGAAGCCGCTCGCTCCCGAGCCGCCGTCCACCAAGCCCGTCTCGCCGGTCAGCGCGATCACGCAAGGCACCAAGGCGGCGCGCGTTGAACCGTCGGCGGATGGCTATATCAATGCCGTCCAGGTCTATCCATTTACGGAAGGCGCGCTCTATCAGCTCTATACCAGCCCCGGCCAGGTCTCCGACATTGCTCTGCAGCCCGGCGAGCAGCTTGTCTCGGTCTCGGCCGGCGATACCGTGCGCTGGGTCGTCGGCGACACACGCTCGGGCGCAGGTCCCTCGGCGCGTGCCCACGTGCTCGTCAAACCCGTTGCCGCGGGCCTTGCGACCAACCTTCTCATCGCGACCGACCGGCGGACCTATCATCTTGAACTCAGGAGCCTCGAGGCAAGCTACATGGCCGCTCTCTCCTGGAGATATCCGGAAGATGAGCTGGCCGGGCTCAGGGCTGACATGGCGCGCGCCGACGCTGCTGAGGCCGCCGTCCTGGCAAATGAGTTCAGCCTTGAAGATCTCGACTTCAACTACCGGATAGAAGGCGCAAAGCCGGCCTGGCGCCCGCAGCGCGTGTTCGATGACGGACGCCAGGTCTTCATCCAGATGCCGCCCGGCCTTGCCGCCACAGACGCGCCGCCCCTGTTCATTCTGGGACCGCGGGGCGAGACCCAGCTCGTCAATTACCGCGTCCGCGGCAGCTATTATATTGTCGATACTCTGTTCGAGGCCGCCGAACTCCGGCTCGGCTCAAGGCCGCAGACGACCGTACGCATCCGGCGCACGCAGGCAAGGCCGACGCGTCCGCGTTCGTCCGGAGGCAGATCATGAGCGCGCCTGATCCCTTCCCGGCGCGCCCGGCCGCGCTCAAACTGCGCGGAAAGATCAGACCCGTCGCGCGGATCAATCGCAAAGTCCTCTTCGCCGGCGTCGCCGCCGGCATCCTTGGCCTCTTTGCCGCTTTCTCGGTTGCGCTGCGCCCGCCCAAAGCGCTCAGGTCCGAGGCTCAGGATGAGCCGTTCAGCATCACAGGCCTGCGCACCCCGGAAGGCCTTGCGCAATTGCCGGTCTCCTACGCCGACGTGGGCGTACCCCGGCTCGGCGCGCCGCTGACCGGCGATCTCGGCGCCACGGTTGTGGCCCAGGAACGCGCGCTCGGGCTTGAGCCGGAATGGGACGTCGCGCCAGCCGGAGATTTCAGACCGTCAGATCTCGAGGAAGCCGCCCGCGCCAGACGCCTCGCCGAAGCCAAGCTCGCCGAGACGGTGGCCGGCGCCGGCCTGTTCTTCGACCTGAGATCAGGCCCGGATAAAACGGAACTGGGTGCGGGCAAACCCCTGGGAATCGATCATGGGTCCGAGCTTCTCGCCCTCGCCGCCCGCGCTTACGAGGCCCCGGCGACGTCAATGGCCGCGATCGACCCCAATCTTCAGGACCGGAAGACCGCGTTCGCCGCCGCCGAGCCAGAGGGCGAGACCTACAATCCGCACACGCTCGAAGCCCCGGCCTCGCCCTTCCAGGTCATGGCAGGCACCCTGGTCGCCGCCGCGCTCGTCACCGGGATCAATTCCGACTTGCCCGGAACCGTCGTTGCCCAGGTGACACAACCCGTCTTCGACACGGTATCAGGCCGCGCCCTTCTGATCCCGCAAGGCGCCCGGCTCATCGGGCGGTATCAGTCTGAAATCTCGTTCGGACAGGACCGCGCCCTCATCGCCTGGGAACGGATCGTGTTTCCAAATGGCGCCTCGATCCGGATTGCAGAACCCGGCACCGACGCGGCCGGCGCGGCCGGCCTGCCGGGACGCACGGACAATCACTGGGACCGGGTCTTCGCCGCCGCCGGACTTGCAACCGTCCTCGGTATCGGCGCCGAAATCGGCGAGACGGGCGACAGCGACCTTGAGCGCGCCCTCCGGCAGGGATTTGCAGACAGCATCTCGCGGTCAGGCGAACGCGTCGTCGCGCGCAGCCTCTCGGTCCAGCCAACCATCCGCATAGAGCCCGGCACCCCGGTCCACGTGCTCGTGACACGGGATCTCGTTCTTACACCTTATGATGATGAAGCCGGGCGCTGAACGGACCCGACCAAACGCTGCCGCCGTTTAACGATGTACGGCCCCGGCTGGTTCAGCCCGGGAGCTTGATTTCATTCTTGTCGCCGAGGAGCACAACCGTCGGGGCATGCTGGCGAGCCTGCTCGGCCTCAACGCCGCAGAAGGCCGCGATGATCACCTTGTCGCCCACCGCAAAGTGGCGGGCTGCTGCGCCATTGACGCCGATTGTGCGCGAACCGCGCGGCGCCTCAAGCGCATAGGTGTGGATCCGGGCGCCGTTCGTGACGTTCCAGATGTCCACCTTCTCGTGCGGCAGAATGCCGGACGCATCGAGGAGGTCCTGGTCGATGGAGACCGAGCCTTCATAGTGAAGGTCGCACTGGGTGACGGTGGCCGAATGAAGCTTGGCCTTCAGCATCGTGAGCAACAAGGGAGGCACACTCCGGTGTTCTGCATGAGCACTTTTGCTCACGGTGAGGATATGGGGTTGCAGCGGTGGTCTGCAAGACCCTCTTCTGCCGCGCAAAGCGCGGGCCGTAAAGGCGCGGTATGTAAAGATTTCCAATAGCGATACTTAATCAATGCTGTGATCCGGGATTCACCAGATGACAGAACGTGCAATTTTTTGTTCGCTTGTGGGGGTCGGGACTGTTAACCTTTTTTCATCTGCTCAGCGCAGGTAGGGGAGACAAAAAATGAAAAAGCTCAGACTGAAGGCTGGATTACTCGCAGGCGCAGGCCTCCTGGCGATCACGGCCTGTGCCTCAGCGCCGAAATCACAGAGCAGCGCGCCGCCCCCGCCTCCTCCGCCTCCTGCCCCCGCGCCCCCTCTCGAAGAAGCCTATCCGATCGAGATCGATCGAGGCGCAGGCGCCTATCCCGACGAATATGACGATCTTCTGGAAGGCCTGCCGCCGACAGGCGCCGGCGCGCCTGTGATTGCCGCGTCGCGCACGTCGTTTCGCGAAGCCTCGCGCGGCGGAAAGCCGGTGCAGGATTACCTGCCCTATATCGATGTCGCCATCGAGCAGGACGTGCTGGTCGCCGGCATGGGCCCCTCCCTGCAGGACCGCTACACGCGCATCCAGATCGTGACGCTGGACCCGGACAGCTATGACGTGGCCGGTGTCGCGGGCGACGGGCGCAAGGACAAAAAGGACACGCGCGATTATGACAAGGAAAGCCGGGGCTGG
The DNA here is from genome assembly GCA_041741055.1 of Hyphomonas sp. Taxonomy (GTDB): domain Bacteria; phylum Pseudomonadota; class Alphaproteobacteria; order Caulobacterales; family Hyphomonadaceae; genus Hyphomonas. The sequence continues at coordinate 3,650 of JBGSKU010000283.1, read as the reverse complement.
TTCAAACGCACGATGCTCGGCTCGCGCAATGTGACGCGCACGCTGATCGCCGACTTCAACATTGCCAACCCCGACATCAAGACGACCAAGGCGCTGTTCTCGTCCACCTTCCGATCGGACAATAACAAAGGCGAAGCCTGGGCGACAAATGAGAGCATCTCTGTCTATGCGACGCCTTATTTCAAGGTGAGCCCGAACACGACCATAGAGGGCAAGTTCCGGATCCAGCTGTCAGACGAGCGCTCGTCCTCGGCCGGAGCAAACGTGATGAACGCGCTGCAGACGGCGGCGAACCTGATCGCCCCGACCTCTGCGCTGGTGACGTTCTTCAACGCGCCCGCGATGCTGCAGGCCTCGACTTTCCTCAACACGCAGTCGGCCTCTTTGTTCGGTCAATCGATCACCGAGGAATCCACCGGCGCGTTTGCCATCAAATCCTGGACCGCTGAACCGATCCTGGTGATCCGCGCCGAGCTGCCGCCGGCCGGAAACATCAAGAACACCAAGCAGAAAGAGGGCATCGGCAAATGGGTCGTCTATCTTGAGCCGCCGATTCCATCCGTTTTCACCACGCATACGCAAGGCGGCCCGGACAGTCCGCCGGACTTTGAAGGCATCAGCGCCTCCGACATCCTGTCGTTCAATGTGGGCGAAGACCTGCGGGTGTATGACTACATCTTCTCCCGCCTCGAGCTCAGTGACCGGATAACCCTGCTCAATGAAACGCAGGATCCGGACACGGCCCGCTTGATCTGCACACGGATCTCCCGCGGCCTCTCGGAAATCGGGTTCACGACCTATGACGCCGCTGCCGGCGTGTGGGCCGCGTCCGAGTCCGACCAGTTCAATGCTGCGGCCCGCGCGCTGCTGCAATTGCCGGAAACCTGCGGATCCATGGCGCTGTGGGAAAACATGACTTACTGACAGGGGCTTGCCAGCCTGCTCAGGCACACCGTATTGAGCGGAACGCGCGCAGGGAGCCCTTTCGCTTGACCACTCAACCCGACTTTTCGGTCCTGATTGTCAATTACAATGGCGCCGCCTACTTGCAGGGCGCGATCGACTCGCTGAAAGCGCAGACCCATCGCAGCTTTGAAGTGATTGTTCTGGACAATGCCTCGTCCGATGGCTCCTTGGACGCTCTGGATACGGGCGGCCTGCCGACGGTTACGCTTCTTCGGGAAACCGAAAACCACGGCTTTGCCAAAGGTAACAATCTCGCCGCGGCCGCCGCGAAAGGCAGATGGCTGGCGCTTCTCAACCCGGATGCGCGCGCGGCGCCGGACTGGCTGGCCGCGATCGATCGGGGTATAGCGGCGCACCCGGACACAAGGACTTTCGCCTGCACGCAGTTTGCTCTGGAAGAGGCCGGCCTTCTCGACGGCGCGGGCGATGCCTATCTCCTTTTCGGATTTCCATGGCGGGGCGGATTCGGACATCCCGCCGGCGATCTTCCCGGGCCGGGCCATTGTTTCAGCGCCTGCGGGGCCAGCGCCGTGTATCATGCCGACCTGTTCCGGCGCCTCGGCGGGTTTGATGAGCGCTTCTTCTGCTATTGCGAGGATGTCGATCTGGGCTACCGGCTGCAACTGATCGGTGAGGATTGCCGGTTTCTGCCAGACGCTGTCATCGAACATGCTGGCAGCGGCATATCCGGACGCGACAGCGCTTTTGTAACTTATTATGGCGCGCGCAACCGGGTCTGGACCTATATGAAGAACACGCCGGCCGGTTTGCTGGCGCTCACCCTGCCCGGCCATCTCGCACTGACGCTCTATGTGCTCGCGCGAAACAGCTTCACGCCGCGTTTCAAGCCGATGCTCAAGGGATTGATCGACGGATTCTCCGCGGCCTCTTCGCTGAGAGAATCCGACAATTGGCGCGTGCAGGGACCGCACTCAGACCTGGGCCGGATTGTGCGTACGATGGCCTGGAATCCCTGGCGGATGAGCCAGCGCAGCATCCACGTTCGCCCGGCGCCCTGACCGGCGCAGCGTCAATCGTGCGGCATACTCAGTACACTGCGTAAGTAATCGCCGTATTCATTCTTGTAGCTGTTGGCGAGCCGGTCCAGCTGGGCGTCGTCGATATACCCGCAGCGCCAGGCAACCTCTTCCGGACACGCAATCTTCAGGCCCTGCCGCTTTTCGATGGTCTGCACGAATTGCGAGGCCTGGATCAGGCCGTCGAACGTGCCGGCATCAAGCCAGGCCGTGCCCCGGGCAAGCCGGTTGACGCGCAGTTTGCCCGCCTTGAGATAGGTGTCGTTGATCGACGTGATCTCGATTTCGCCGCGTGCAGATGGTTTCACCGACTTCGCGATCTCGACCACGTCTTTGTCATAAAAATAGAGGCCCGTGACGGCCCAGTTGCTCTTCGGATTGGCGGGCTTTTCTTCAATCGAAAGCGCCGTCCCCTTTGAATCGATCTCGACGATTCCGAATTCGCGCGGGTTCTGGACCTGGAAGGCGAAGACTTCGGCGCCGTCGGTCAGGCCGCCGGCTCTCTGAAGGTCGCCGCGCAGGCCGGCGCCGTAGAACATGTTGTCGCCAAGTGCGAGGGCGCTCGGGGCCCCGCGGACGAAATCTGCACCGATGATGAAGGCTTCGGCGAGGCCATTCGCCTCTGGTTGGACAGCGTATTGGAAGTTCATGCCCCAGTCCGCGCCGTTCCCGAGAAGTCGCTGATAGGCTTCTACCGAGTCCGGCATGGCGATGATCAGGATATCGCGAATTCCAGCCAGCATCAGCGTGGTGACCGGATGGAAGATCATCGGCTTGTCATAGACGGGCAGCAGCTGTTTCGAAACGCCGCGCGTGATCGGATAGAGCCGCGTGCCTTTTCCGCCTGCCAGAATGATACCCTTCATGAGACCCAGCCTTTGTTTTTTATGAGTTGTTCAACGCAGAGGTGCGTACTTGCCCGCCAATGCGGCAAGATTAAGCCGAAAGTTTCGGACAGCTTCGAGCAATCGAGACGCGAATTGGCCGGCCGCCTTGTGGGGGTCGGAAACTCGTCTGTCGTGATCCGGCGCACACGAGCGGCAGGGCCGCCGAGCGCGGCACTGACACGGAATATCTCCTCGGCGAACTCGGCCCAGCTTGCCTCGCCCGAGGCGGTCATGTGGTAGATGCCCGGGCGCAGCGCCGACGGCGACTCCGCCATCTGGCGCGCGACGTGCCAAAGGCCCGCCGCAATGTCGTGCGCGCTGGTGGGATTGCCGCACTGATCATGGACCACGCCCAATTCGCCCCGCGTCTCGGCGAGCCGGAGCATCGTCTTCACAAAGTTCTTTCCAAACGGACTGTAGACCCAGGCCGTCCGCAGGATGACATGTCGAGGGTTGGAGGCGGCCACGGCCTGCTCGCCGGCGAGCTTGGAACGGCCATAAGCGCCCGTCGGTCCGACAGCATCTGTCTCGTCATAGGGCGCAGGCTTGTCGCCCGCGAAGACATAGTCGGTCGACAGATGAAGGATCGGCGCGCCGACACTCGCTGCCGCTCCGGACAGTTGCCCCGCGCCTCTGGCATTGATCGCCTGCGCAGCGGCTTCGTCTGTCTCGGCCTGGTCGACCGCCGTATAGGCGGCGGCGTTGATGATCAGGTCCGGCGCTGCCGCGCGCACGGCCGCGTCGATTGAGCCAGGGTCGG